>JAUILJ010000305.1 GCA_030433055.1 Polyangia bacterium | reverse complement strand
GGGTGTCGAAGCTGAAGGCGAATGGGTCACGACGGAAAAGGCTGAGTTCGTTCATGGTGTCCTCCTCTAAATTTTTCGAGTGCTTGACCCACGCTAGGCGCGGGATGGATCGGTAGGTGCTGAATCCTCGAGGCAAGGCACGACGCAGCGAACACCACCAGGGGTGTGTCGATGTCGGCTTGCTGTCGAACTCGGGAACTCCACGGGTTCTGCCTGCGGCGGGTTCCGGGCGTTGCCTCGAGCGGGTCACAACCTGTGTTCAACTCGCGAGCTGTCAACTCCGCTTGGCGCACTTGCGCACTCGGGGCCCAATCGAGCTGATTTTCGACCCTTCAGCCAGCCCGCTCGAGCCAGCCCGCTCTGCCTCTCGGCGACTACCGCGGCACTTCGACTCGGGCGCAGCCGAACGCGATGTCGACCTTGCCGTTCAGGTCGCCGCTCAGCTGATCGCAGGTGTTGGGGCAGACCAGGATCTTCGTCGGGTTCTGGGGATTGTCGTAGTACCAGCCCCCCTCGGGGCCGCAGTCGGCGGCGGACGGCACGTAGTAGATCTCCTGGCTCCCCCCACCGCCGCTGGGCGTGTACGTCACGTTGACCTTCTTGGAGTCGAACTCCTGGCCTGGTGGCGGCGCCGGGATCTCCCACTGGCAGTCGAGCTGGGTGCCGTCGACCACAGCCTTCGCGAGGGCCGTGAAGACGCCTGAGAAGTTCGATTGCCCGAGGCACAAGTCGCCCGGGGTCGTCCCGGAGTAGTTGGTCAGCTCCGTGTACACCGTGCCGGTGCTGGCGCAGGCCAGCGGGTTGCCGCAGCTACCGGTGCAGTACACACCGAAGAAGCGCCAGCTGTCGAACCAACCGGGATCGAGGGCATTCACCGAGTCGATGAACGTCTGCGCCGGCATCGACGAGTTGTCGTCGGTGACGACGGCGAAGTACTTGCTCGCGTTCTGCCGCAACACCGGTTTGTAGGTCGGGTAGTGCTCCAAGAGCTTGTCCAGGCTGTTGCTGCTGGCCACCGAGTCGTCGATTCGCGCATACGTCGGGAGGTTCGTATCCGCAGGGCACATTCCGCTCCCCAACGGAGACGGAATGCACACCCCGTTCTTGGGCGGGAAGCCGCCCGGTGGCCCGCTCTCGGAGATCACCACCACGTGCACGTCGATGCCCTGAGTGAGGATCGCACCCGCAAAGAGGTTCATGTTGTTCTGAACCTCGGCAGCCTCCTGAGTCATGCTGCAGGAGTTATCCAGCGCCCAGATGATGTCCACCGGTCGCACGGTGTTGTTCGCTGTCTTGGTCTCGGCAAAGCACTCACCCCCATCTTCGAGACCACCGCCGTTGCCGCCGTTGCCACCGTTGCCACCGATCAGGCTGCCCCCGAAGCCATCAGCGCCGTTCCCGCCATTCGTATTCCCCGAGGAACCACCGCTCGCGCTGCTGCCTCCGTCGCCTCCGTTGACCCCGGAGCCGCCATCACCACCTGCGGAGCACGCGAGCGTGACGAGGAAGCCCGCGCCAACCAAGCCCACGCGCAGCAGCCACCCGCGAACGAAAGCGGAAGGCCTGGTGAAATTCATCCGTGTAGTGTGGTCACTCGCCATCTGCTTCGCTCTCCCCACGAACCCGCGCATCGCGGCCCTGCTGAACCGCAGTGACAGTGCGTCGCAAGCCAAGGCAGCTCGAACCCAAATCGACGCTGCACGAGGGATTGTCGACCCTTGAGGCGAACGACCGCAAGGCGTCCAAACCCTGCCGCTCCACTTTTCTCATGCAGGAAGGCCCACCGCTCGAGTGCCTCGGACACTCGACATTTCTGCGGGGAAGAACGCTACAGCAACCGGGCACGGGAATTGAGCGGCCGGACACTCACCGTGCATGTCCGGACACTTGCGCGTCGCGGCCGGACACTCATCAACCCTCCGGCGACACCAGCTCGGCTTCTCAACTCCTCGCGAGGGTGTATCCTCCCCCCATGCTGAAGCGACTCCTGACTGGTGTGTGTGTCCTCGGTCTCGTTGCTTGTGGCAGCCCTCCACAGCCGGAGGTACCGCCGGAGCCAGAGCCGATGCTCGAGGAGCCTGCTCCCGAGCCAGACCCTGTCCCGGAACCGACGGACGAACCCGAATCAGAGCCAGCAGAGGCAGCGAAGCCGGCTGCACCAGAGCCCGAGTTCAAGCCGGGGATGAGCGTCGACGAAGCCGTCAACGCGGTCCCAACCGGTACTGAGCGCATGAACCTGGACCCTGCTGGTCTCTCGAAACCACTCAGCGAGTTCTCGCTCTACGAGCCGTGCAAGCCGGGCACGCGGCAAAAATGGACGGTCCGTGTCGCCATCTGGCAGGGCAAGGCCGTCGGTGTCGATGTCGAGACCAAACCCAAGAACGACAAGCTCGCGGCGTGCATCAACGACCGAGTCCGCGCCCTGGAGTGGAAGGACAGAGTGCCCAGCCTGAACACGGTCGAGTATTCGTTCTAGCGGCGCGGAGGCAGCCGGCGGAGCACGCGCCGCAGCAGCGCTCACATGGGAACAACTCCACTCCCTCGCGGGTTGCAGCCGCCGTGGCCCCCCAAGAACGCCTAGCTCCGCCCACCAACGTCCCCTTCGCTTCCGCGCAGAGCAGACCCAAGCGGCTGACGCGCGGTCTCGGCGTCGCTCTCGCCGTGCTGGCGCTCTCGGGCTGTCACAAGAAGTCCGAGACAGCCGCCGCGGAGGGGTCCGCCCAGGCCACGCCCGCGGTCAGCATGGTACCTGCCGGTGCCAGCGCGACGGTAGCTCCGCTCTCTCCTGGGGCTCGCATCGAGGACGAGCGCAACAGCATCGAGATATTCCGCGAGGTAGCGCCGTCCGTGGTCTTCGTCACTCAGAAACGCGTGGTCATGGACCGCTACGCCATGCGCGCGACGGAGGTCCCCGCCGGTAGCGGTTCTGGCTTCATCTGGGACGACGCTGGACACATCGTCACCAACTTCCACGTGATCGCGGGGGCGCAGAGCCTGAGCGTCACCCTCTACGATCAAAAGACGTACGAGGCGAAGGTGGTGGGCGCGGAGCCGCGCAAAGACATCGCCGTGCTCGCGCTGATAGGCGCTCCCAAGGCGGCCCTCAAGCCCATCACCGTAGAAGGCATCGGTAAGCAGGTCGCGCGCCTCGACGTGGGTCAGAAGGCGGTCGCCATCGGCAATCCGTTTGGCCTCGATCACACGTTGACCACGGGCATCGTCAGCGCCCTGGGGCGCGAGGTGCAAGGCGTGGGCGGCGTCACGATTCGCGACATGATCCAGACCGACGCCGCCATCAATCCGGGCAACTCCGGCGGACCGCTGCTCGACTCGAGCGGCCGCCTGATCGGCATGAACACGATGATCTTCAGCAAGAGCGGCAGTTCCGCGGGGATCGGATTCGCGGTACCAGCTTCCACTATCGCTCGCGTCGTGCCTCAGCTGATTGATCACGGCGCCGTGAAGCAAGTTGGCATCGGCATACACATCGATCCGCAAGGCCGCCTCGAACAGCGCGCAGGCCTGAAGGGTGTGATCGTGCTGGAGACCACCAAGGGCTCTCCCGCGGAGAAGGTTGGCCTTCAGGGGGTGAGAGAGACCCGGCGTGGCGTCGCTATTGGCGACGTGATCGTCGGCGTGGCGGGCAAACACGTCGAAGACTACGACGACCTGTACAATGCCCTCGACGGCTTCGAAGAAGGCGCAAAGGTCAAGCTACGCGTCCAACGAGGCGACCAGGTGCGTGAGGTCGAGATCGAGCTCGTCCAAGTCAAATAGCGCAGGCTAGCGAGCGCCCATCAAGAACCAGGCGATCAGCGCCACGAGCGCCAGCGCCCCGACGAGGATCATCAGGTTGCGACCGCGATCCGTGGGTTGCTGAACCGGCAGCGGAGTGGCGCTCTCGGCCTCACGCTCTGCGCGCGCCTTCGGCCGTTTCCGTGCGGCTCTATCCTGGGTCGCAGCGCCGGTCCCCCTCGCCGCCGACGGGGGGCGCTTCCGCTTCGGGGCGCTCGCCGTCGGCTTGGCAGCTGGACGCGGCTTCGGACGCTTCTTCTTCGCCTTGGCCGTCGCGTGAGGCTGCTCTTGCTCGCGGGCGCGACGGCGTTCGGCCTCGCGAGCCGCACGCTTGGACCTCCGGTCCGCGCTGCGCTTGGCTTGCTCGCTGCGCTGCGCCTTGCGCAGCGCCTTCACGCCCGAGGACGCCGGAGTCGGCGCTTGCATCGGAATGTCACCGTCGGCAGCGGCCCGCGCGGGACGGGAGCGCTTCTTCGAGCGACGCTTCTTGCGATAGGGCTGCCAGCGGGGAGACCCATCCCCAGCCGCGGAGCCGGTCGACGCTCCGTCCCCGGGTTCGTCGTCGTCCCAGCCGTCGTCCAGTCCCTCGTCCGCAGTCGCTAGCAGGGAGTTGGGCGCGGCGGAGGTCGCCTGGTCGCCGTCCGAGGCCCCGTCCTGCGCCTCGTCGTCGTCGTCGTCCCAGCCGTCGTCCAACCCTCCGGTGTCCAGCGCCGCCTGATTGTCAGCCGCGTCATCGTCCCACCCCGCGTCCAGATCGTCGTCTCCAGTCATCAGCGCTGCCTCTCCAGAAGCGCGGGTTTTACCCTCGAATCGCCCTGAGCCACCAAAAACCGCGCGCTCGGCCTCCCCCATCGTCCGCAACGTACGCCCAGCGTGGAAATGTCCAACTGCAATGCACCGCGCGAGCCGCTTTGGTGCGGGCAGCGACCCGCGCTAGAACCAAAGACTCGTGAGCGACCCAAAGCCCGCTTCCGCCCCCTCCGAAAGCGCCGCCAAGGCACGGCTGCGCGCGCGTGGGCTGCCGGAGCCGGGCGACGTCGTCGCCGACAAGTACCAGCTCGGTGACGTGCTGGGTCGAGGCGCGATGGGTTGCGTCATGTCCGCCGAGCACCTGCTCATGCAGCGTCGGGTCGCCATCAAGTTCGTGCTCGGCTTCTCAGCGAACCCCAACGCGACGGAACGGTTCGTTCGGGAGGCTCGTGTCACTCAGTCCCTACAGGACGAACACGTCGTGCGGGTATACGACCTCGGGGTCCTCGACAACGGCACGCCGTACCTGGTGATGGAGCACCTCGAGGGACAAGACCTCGCGCAGCTGCTGCGCGCGAACAGCCGGTTCCCCGTGGATACGTCAGTGGACTACATCCTCGGCGCCTGTGAGGCCCTCGCCGAAGCGCACGCCGCGGGCGTCGTGCATCGTGACATCAAGCCGTCGAACCTGATCCTCACACAGCGCAAGAACGGTTCACCGTTGATCAAGGTGGTCGACTTTGGCATCAGCAAGGTGCTCGACGACGATGAGGAAGTCGAGAAGAGCCTGACCGGCTCGGTGGCGATGCTGGGCTCGCCGCTCTACATGAGCCCGGAACAGATCCGCAGCGCGAAGACCATCGACGCCCGCGCCGACGTGTGGGCCCTGGGCGTAACGCTGTATGCCTGCCTGACTGGCCAAGCGCCCTTCGACGGAGAAGGCGTGCACGGTGTCTGTGCAAGCATCGTCGCCGATCCCCCTCGGGATTTCCCTGAGGATTTAGACCTCCCCCAAGGGCTGGAAGAGGTAGTCGCCCGCTGCCTCGCCAAGCGCCCCGAGGAGCGCACGCAGTCGGTGACGGCCCTCGCGACGGAGCTGAGCCCGTTCGCTTCCAAGCGCGGCAAGCTGAGCGCCGAGCGCATCAGCACCCTGTACGCCACGCCGTCGCCCGAGTCCGCTCAGAACTGGCAGCCCAAGCTGGAGAGCGAGGCGACCCTGGACGCAGACGGGAGCGGCCGCGAGGCGGTCTCCGGATCCGCCGCGACTGAGCTGGAGAACTCCGGAGCCACTCTGAATCATCCAACGTCGCAGACCATCGGCGCTCCGCCGCGCGCCAACAGCAAGCGCCGCTACTGGGTTCCAGCGCTGGTCGCGCTTGGTCTCTTGGTCGCTGGCGCCGCCATAGGCCGCCTGGCGGGAGGCAACGCTGGCGCCGCGACTACCCCAGCTGCCGAGCGCGCATCTTCCCCCACGGAAACTCCGGACGGCATCCCCCTGCACACGGATGTCGCCCCGGGCCCGCGCCCGGTAGAATCTTCAACGGCCTCCGCGTCGGCGAGCCCGCAAGAGGCGGAGCAGCCACGCGCGCCTGAGGCCGCCAAGCCCAGCGCCCCTCCCCCCAAACCCGCGAGAGCTACCCGCGGCGGCTCACCACCAGCCGCCAGCATCAGGCAACCAGCACCCTCTCCCAAGGCTTCCGCGGCGGCCGAGCCCGCGTCGCGAGTCACCGACGATGACGGCTTCCCGATCCCGGACTAGCCCCCGCAGCGCAGCCGCGTGGCTCTGCGCCACGTTGTTCTGCACCAGCGCCTTCGCGCAACCTGCGTCCGGCGCACCGGAGCCGGGAGCAGGGGGAGAGGCGCCCTCGACCGACGCCGAGCCCGACGGCGCGCCCGCCGCCTCGCCCAGTGAAGACCCTGACCTCGTCGAGCGCGCCATTGCCCTAAGGAAACAGCGCAACGAATCCGCCGCGCGTGAGCTCCTGCGCAAGGCATACGAGCGAGACAAGAGTCCCCGCGTCGCCGGCCACCTTGGGCTGGCGGAGCGCGCGCTGGGCCTGGCTCGCGAAGCCGAATCGCACCTGCTCGAGGCCCTCGCAGCGAGTGAAGATCCCTGGGTCGTCGAGAATCAGGAAATCTTGAAGGATGCCCTGCGCTACGCCGAGCGCCAGCTGGCTTGGGCCCGCATCGTGGTCAGGCCAGAGGGCGTCGAGGCCAACGTGACCGTTGCTGGCGAGGTCGTGGACCCCTCCAAGCGTGTCCGAGTCAAGGCTGGCAGCGTCGTCATCGAAGCCACGGCGCCGGGGTACGCGAGCAGCAGAGTCAGCACAGAAATCCCCCCGGAAAAAGAGCTAGTGATAACGCTCGACCTCCGGAAGCTCGAACCTCACCCCGAAGAGGTCGTCACCGACCCGCCACCACCCACCCGAGTGCGAGCCGACGCCGGCCCTCCCAGCGCGGCCTACTGGGCGCTCGGAGGAGGCGCTCTCGCGCTCGCGGTCGGCGGCTACTTCGGAGTCCGAGCCCTGGACGAAAAGCAGACTGCAGACGACCTATGCCCCAGCGCGCGCTGCACCAACGCCGAGGGCGTGAACGCAGACGAAGACGCGCGGCGCTTCGCGCTCTACTCCGACATCGGCATCGGCGTAGGCATCGTCGCTCTGGGGGTGGCCACCTACCTTTTCCTCACGGATTCTCCAAAGCGAGAGAGCAGCGGGCTGCGTCTTGGCCCTGCGGGGCCCGGCGGCTCAGCGATACTGCGCTTCTAGGGTGATACGGCGCTGCTGGAGAGACGGCGCTGCTGGAGAGACGGTGCTGCTGGAGAGACGGCGCTCTAGCCCGTGACGGTCTGAGGCAGATGCTCGAGCTCCACGCTGCTCAGCGATGCCATCGCCGCCGCAGCGATCAGCGTTTGCTTGAGCTCCCGAGCGTTACCGGGCCATTCGTAGCGAAGCATGGCGCGGAGCGCGTCTGGGCCGATCTTCACACCCAGGCCGAGCTCCTTGAGTAGCTCCGCCAAGATCAAGCCAAGGTCCTCGCGGCGGTGCCTGAGCGGCGGCAGCTCGAACTGAAAGCCAGCCAGCCTCGAATATAAATCCCCACGGAAATCACCTCGAGCCACGGCCTCGCTCAGGTCGACCGTCGTCGCAGCCACCACCTTGATGTCGATGCGCTCCGCGGCCAATCCTCCGACCGGCACCACCTCCAACGTCTCAAGGGCCCGCACCAGCGCCGCCTGGGCCGCGAGCGGCAAGCTCTCCACCTGATCGAGCAGCAAGCTGCCACCATTCGCGCGCTGGAGAAAGCCCGGCTCTGCCTCCGCAGCCGAGTTCTGAGCGCGCCCCAGAAGGACCGCTTCGGGGTGCTCCCCCAGCGCACCGCAGCTCACCGCCACCAGCGGCCCACTCCGTTCGCTCAGCGCGTGAAAGGCCCTCGCCGCGAGCTCCTTGCCGGTGCCGCTCTCCCCGCAAATCAGCACCGAAAGGTCTGAGCGCGCGATACGCGAGAGCGCGTGCCGAATCCCTTGCCGCTCCGGCAAGAGGCTCGCGAGCGCTCGCTGTTTCATGCCTCTGGTGTCGGCATCCGGCTTGAGCCCCGCAGGTGTTTTTAGATCCTTACGGAACAAGAACAGAGTGTGCCCACACTCGAAGACGTCACCATCGGCCAGAGCGTGCTTCTTGATGCGCTCCCCCTCCACATAGGTGCCGTTCCGCGAGTCCAGGTCGAGCAGCTGCCAGTCGCCCAAACCTCGCACCAGCTGGGCGTGGCGCCGAGAGACGAGGTTGCCCGGGATACTGATCACCAG
>JAUILJ010000304.1 GCA_030433055.1 Polyangia bacterium | reverse complement strand
CTTCGCGCCGTTCCTAGGGGCCGGGTTCTACTACAAGACCTTCATGTGGCCGCGCTTGTCTTCGGCGACGCCGCCGCCTATCCGGTGCGCGTGGGCGACGCGGGTGTCGCCGTCGAGCGCCGTGGAGAGATCTCGCGCATCCTGTGGTGCGACGTCGATTCGATATTTCTGCAGGGTAATGACCTGGTGCTCAACTCGAACGATCTGGTCCTGCGTGTCCCGGTCAAGCTGCACCAGAGCGCGGTGGCCTGGATCGTGAAGGAAGCTTCTGAGCGCCGTCCCGATCAGCTCAAGCTGACCGACGAGGAGCAAAAGCAGCTGCCGACGCTGCCCACCGCAACCTACGAGCGGCTCCCGGTCGAGGGCTTGCAGCTGACGGGGCGCCGGTGCGCCGCCAGCAAGAAGACGATCAGCCTCGAGGAAGATGCGCGCCTGTGCCCCAACTGCGGGCAGGTCTACCACGCGCATCACGTACCGTCGCACTGCGTCACCTGCGAGGCCAAGGTGGGCAGCCGCGCGATGCGTCTGAGCTAGCCCTGCGTCTGAGCTAGCCCTGCGTCTGAGCTAGCCCTGCGTCTGAGCTAGCCCTGCGCTTGAGCTAGCCCTGCGCTTGAGCTAGCCCTGCGCCGAACTCGCTGCTGCGGCCGCGCCTGCCGCATTGCAACGTACTGCAGAAGGCCCGGCTGACAACGCCATAGACTTCGGCGCTTGGAGCCCCTATCCGTAGCCGCATGAGCGACGTACGCGAAGTGTGGAGCGTGGCGGTGCTGGGCGCTGGCACCATGGGCATGGGCATCGCGCAGCTGTGCGCGACCCGCGGAATCACGACGCGCTTGTTCGATGTCCAGAGCGCACAGCTCGAACGCGCTGACGCGTCGATCAAGAAGCAGCTCGCCCGAGCAGTCGAGAAGGGCCGGATGAGCGAGGGGGACTCCAAGGAGGTGCACGGGCGCATCACACGCACCGAAAACCTCGAGGAGGCTGTGTCTGACGCCGAGCTGGTGATCGAAGCCGTCCCTGAGCAGATGGACCTGAAAGTCGAACTTTTCCGCTCGGTAATTGCTAGCGCCAGCGAGAACACCCTGCTCGGCTCCAACACCTCTAGCCTATCGCTGACGGAGCTCGGCAAGCGCCTGGGTCAGCCGGAGCGAGTCGTCGGCCTGCACTTCTTCAATCCGCCGCCGGTGATGCCGCTGCTCGAGATCGTGCGTGGCCTTGCCACGAGTGAAGCGAGCGTCGAGCGTGCGTTGGCCTTCGCCCGACAACTCGAGAAGGAGCCAATCGTAGTCAATGACTACCCCGGCTTCGCCTCGAGCCGCCTGGGAGTCGCGCTCGGCGCCGAAGCGATCCGCATGCTCGAGAGCGGCGTCGCATCGGCGGTGGACATCGATCGAGCGATGGAGCTTGGGTATCGACACCCCATGGGTCCGTTGAAGCTCACGGACCTCGTAGGCCTCGACGTGCGGCTGGCTATCCTCGACCATCTTCACCGCGAGCTGGGTGAACAGTTCCGCCCACCGGCATTGCTGCGTCAGATGGTGCGGGCCGGCCGGACGGGAAAGAAGGCGGGAATCGGCTTCTACCGTTGGACGGAGGAAGGTCCGGTTCCAGTCTGAGCGGGGCTTCAGCGCGACCAGCACAGCTTGGCGCACCGTTGCTTCCATCGCGCCGCGACGCGCGGGTATTTTGGGGTTAGGAGAAGAGAATGGCACTGCAAACAGTCTACGTCGTCGATGCGGTTCGCTCTCCCATCGGGAGGTACCGTGGTGCGCTGAGTTCGGTGCGCGCGGACGACCTTGCGGCCCACGTCATCGCGGCGCTCGTCGCGCGGCAACCCAAAGCCGCCGAGCGAATCGACCAGGTCGTGTTTGGCTCCACGAACCAAGCGGGAGAGGACAACCGCAACGTCGCCCGCATGGCCCTCTTGCTGGCAGGGCTGCCCTATGAGGTCCCGGCGGTGACCGTGAATCGCCTGTGCGGCTCGGGGCTCGAGGCGATCAATGACGCCGCAAGGATGATCGCTCTGGGCGAGGCGAGTGTTGCCATCGCAGGCGGGGTCGAGAGCATGACGCGCGCTCCCTACTCCATGGCCAAGCCCACGGAAGCGTTTCCGCGCAGCGCACCCCAGATCTTCGACACCACCCTGGGCTGGCGTTACCCCAACCCCAAGATGCAGGAGCGCTTCGAGCTGATCGGGATGGGGGAGACGGCGGAGAACGTTGCCAAGAAGTTTGGCATCACGCGGGAGGAGCAAGACGAGTTCGCCCTGAACTCGCAGAAGAAGGGTGCGGCGGCCTGGGAAGCTGGCGCCTTCGACGCGGAGGTCGTCCCTCTCGAAATTCCGCAAAGAAAAGGTCCCGCGATCAGGCTGGAGCGGGACGAGTCCCCTCGCGCCGACAGCTCCCTGGAGGCGCTGGCCAAGCTCAAGCCGGCTTTCCGTGCGGACGGGAGCGTCACCGCTGGAAACTCCTCACCTCTCAATGACGGCTCCGCGGCGGTGCTACTCGCCAGCGAGCTAGCGGTAAAGGAATTGCAGCTCACGCCGATCTTGCGCTTCGTGGCTGCCGCTACGGCTGGTGTCCATCCGAGCTTCATGGGCGAGGGCCCCATTCCCGCCACCAAGAAGGCCCTGAGCCGTGCCGGCCTCCGGGTCCCGAACATCGACGTTATCGAACTCAACGAAGCGTTCGCTGCCCAAAGTATCGCCTGCATCCGCGGACTCGAGCTGGATCCCAGCCGCGTCAACCTGAACGGGGGCGCGATCTGCCTGGGTCACCCCATCGGGTGCTCGGGTGCCCGAATCGTCACGACCCTGACGCATTTGATGCGCGGGAGGGCGGACGCCCGCGTCGGTCTTGCGTCTCTCTGCATTGGAGTCGGCCAAGGCATCAGCACGCTGTTCGAACGCGCATAACGCGGCCATAGTCAGGCCTAGTCGCACCCAGCGCCATCCCCTCGACATCGATGTGCGGATTCGTGCGGAAGCGCGCTCGGCTTCGCTTGCCCCGGCTGCGCCTTTGGTTCTACCTTCCCCAAGGGTATCGATTGGACAGCTACTGGCTCAGGTATCGCGGTGTACGGTTTCCGCTCCGCCTAGGAGAGACAATCCTCGGCAGGAGTCCGTACTGCAGCGTCGTGATCCCCGACAACGAAGTGAGCCGGACACACGCGGTGGTGCGGCTCACTCGCGAGGGCCCCGAGATCCAAGATCTCAACAGCGCGAACGGCACCCGGGTAAACAACCTTCGCATCGACGAACCCCATCTGCTGTGCGAAGGGGACCGCATCGGGATCGGCAGCGCGGAACTCGAGGTCGTGAGCGCCGAGCCGGACGCCTATCAAGAGACTCAACAGCGCCCGCTGGAGTCCACGATCACGTCGGATAAGCATCCCATTGATCCCGGTGCTGAACCTGCCACCGAGCAGCCGGAGGCCCAGCGAAGGGCCACCCTCGCCCCAACCGAGCCCGTGGAGAAAGACTGATCCGTGCGCCACGCAGCGTGTCGGTCTCGCTAGTTCGACCACGTGAGGTACGGCTGCGGCCCCCGTGACGGCGGAGCGCACCGCCTGACGAGCAGGAGATCCGGGGAAATCCCAGGCAACCTTCCTCGGATTCGCGAGGTACGGCCGGCACGCTTCCCCCACCCTGCGGGCAGGGTTAGCCTTTGGGGCGGCATGCCCTTCGTCATCCTGCAGAAGCCGCCGGTGTTCATCGCCCGGCGCGTGGGCTTCGTCAGCCCCGAGGACATGTCAGACATGCTGGAGCGTGCGCGCATCGTGTTGGCCACGAGCGACGAACCCGGAGTGCTGGTCTACGACGCGGGGGTCGACGCCGTCGGGCGTCCGGATGCCCGCTCGAGGCGGCTGACGGCAGCCTGGATGGAGAAGCACGAGGCGTTGCTTCAGCAGCGCTGCGCAGGCGTCGACTTCGCGTTTCCCAACGCCGTCAGCCGCGGCGTGCTGACCGCGATCTTCTGGCTCAAGGCGCCGCCCTTCCCCACCGGCGTCCACAACAGCGGGCGCGCCGCGGTCGACAACGCGCTCCGCCGCATCCGCAGCAAGCTCAGCCCTGACGATCTGCTCGCCGAGCTGAATCGCAACGAGCAACGCGCGACCGGCTAACCACCGCGTGCTGCCAAGCGGTGATCCGTGTCGTTCCCGACCTACGCCCAGGGACCGAAGGACACCGAACAGCGCCTGCGCCTGCGCCCAGGGACCGAAGGACACCGAACGGCGCCAGCGCCTGTGCAGCGCACAGCTCCGAGTCAGACGGTCCGCCAGGGGAACCACCGTGGTTTCGCCCCTGGCGAACCTGCCCGGGTCTGAGCGCACCGTCCCTGGCGGCTGCTCAGTAGCGACCCGCCTCAGGCATAATATCCGTACAGCAATATCAGAATGAACACGACAACGAAGACAATCAGCGGCTTTGCGGCGCTGTCGTACTTGCCCTCATCCGCAGCCTGCTCCTCCGACGAGCGCTTTCGCTCGTCCGTGGAGGCCTCTACCTGTTTCTGTTGCTTCATGACAAACCTCGAAACCAGGGAATTCCCTGGAGGTAACCTGCACCCGAAGGCACACCAAGAGTTCAGACCATGCACGCGCAGACACCAATTGCCGCGCGGCAATCACCACGACCAAACGCACGGACCAGCCGAGTGCTCCAAAGAGCCGAGTGCTCCAAAGAGCCGAGTGCTCCAAAGAGCCGAGTGCTCCAAAGAGCCGAGTGCTCCAAGGAGCAGCGCTCTACCGAGCCGCTGCGATCAGCCCAAGGGGTGGCCCTTTGATTCGACTCAGCGCGCGTCTGGGGGACCGCGAGCACGGGGTATTTGCGCGGCGCCGCGCCCTCGCAGCGGGCACTGACTCGATCCGAGAACCGCACCGGTGGCCGACGCAGCACGCACCCGCTCGGATCGCTGAAGAACCGCGAACAGGCTGTGCACGTCCCCATCCAGTGCGCCCGGATCGGCGTGGCGCAGCGCCTGCCCATCGGCGACCACCGGGAGAGGCTCTGGAGGGCCCGGTGACCACTCGCTCTGCCCGGTCGAGCCGCTCCCGAGCGTCTCCGGGATCCGATAGCCATCGGGGGCCTCGCTGCGCCAGGGGCTGCACCAAGCGCTCGCAGCCATGAGCACCACGGCGACACAAACGCGAGCAGCAGCTAACCAACGCTGGAACAGGGGCGTAGCTTGCTGCGGGCGTGGCCAGCAAGCAAGCAGCCTTGACCCTGTTTCGCACGCGTGTCATTTGCGTCGGACCCGAGGAACGCCATGAGACCGGAAATCCACAACACCGCCTGGGCAAGCGCCCACCCCACCGCAGCAGCGGTCGCCGGGTGGCAGCTCATCGGTGCAGGTCTCGCGCTGGCGTCCAGAGCGCCGTCTGCTGGAGCGCCGTCAGCTGGAGCGCTGGCTCCGTTCTCCGCGCTGCCTCTCCCGCAGCTGATCGAGGCGTCCTGCACCGGGAGCTCCGACGCACGGGGCAGCACCGAGGCGGCGGACTGCACCAAGGTAGCCGAGTGCGATCGCATGGATGGCGTGAGCCACGGCAGTGAACAGGAGCTCTGGATGTAGCTCCCAGCCTAAAATCAGGCTGATCGCTGCCGCGGCTCCGCAAGGACCCGCGGCTTTTCCTTTTTGTCCGCTCACCCCTGAACAGCACGGGTCGGGCGGTTTTGGAGGCTCCGATGAGCCCACGCAAGCGAACGAGCAGCCTCACTGACGAGGCACCCACTGATCCTCAGACTAGTTCCCTACGGCAAGAACCAAGAAAGGAAATGCAAATGAACACTTTAGAACAAAGAGAAAAGCTCAGGTGGCGGCTCAAACCCTTCCCCGAGCTGGCAAAGCTCGCGTGGCCGATCGCCGTCTCGATGCTGTCGTTCAGCGCCATGACGCTCTCGGACACCTTGTTCGTCAGCCAGCTCGGGGCAGCTCAGGTGGCAGGAGTGGGTCTGGGTGGTGTTGCAGCCTTCACCCTCATCTGCTTCGGGTTCGGTGGCTTGCGCTCGGTCAAGGTCTTGATCAGTCAGGCCGTTGGCGCCGCCCGTCGCGACCGGATCCCGAGGCTAGTCGCCGCGGGGATACTCAGCGCGCTCGCGCTGGGACTGGTCGCTGTCGTGCTCGGTCGATTCCTCGGCCCACTGCTGACGAACATGGCTGCAACCACGCTCCAGGGGCAAACCGCCGCTGAGTACTTCTGGGCACGCAACCTCTCAGCCCCCCTGGTCTTGACCGGCGTGGTGCTCCGGGAAGTGCGCTACGGAGTCGGTGACTCACGCTCCCCGATGCGCACCTCTTTGCTGGCGAACGGCGCCAACATCGGGCTGGATTACCTATTCATCTTTCCGCTTGGAATGGGTGCGATAGGCGCTGCATGGGCTTCGGTGGCGGCATCCGCCATCGAGTGCTTCGCGCTGTACTATGTGCAGCGCCGCGACGGCTTCGGCTTTCGCGACGTGCGCTCGAGGGACGTGCTCGAGGTCGTCCGCATGGGGTGGCCCCTTGGCCTGCAGATGCTGGTGGAGGTCGGGTCCTTTGCGCTCTTGACCCTGCTCATCGCGGGCATGGGAGAGACCGACGGAGCCGCGCACCAGATCGCGCTTCAGATCATCCACTTCTCGTTCCTACCGGCGTTCGCCACCGGGGAAGCCGCAAGCATCCTGGTGGGTCAGGCGGTCGGGGCCAATGAGGATGAACTGGTCAAGCGGGTGGGTCGCCAAACGTTGCTGCTGGTGTCGCTCTACACCGGAAGCTGCTGTCTGGTGTTCGCGCTGTTCCCCGACTGGCTGATCAGCGGCTTCACCGACGACCCGGTGCTGATCCGAACGACTCGGTCTCTGCTCTATCTCGGGGCTGTGTTCCAGTTGTTCGACGGCATGCACATCGTCGGGCGCTGCGTGCTCAGAGGCACTGGCGACGTTCGCTTCCCGGCGTTGGTCACCGGAGCCATCGCCTGGCTCGCCACGCCTCCGCTCACCTACTTCCTGGGCAAGCAGCTCGGGTGGGGAGCAGTGGGCGGCTGGGTGGGGCTCAGCGTCGAGATCATCACTGGCGCGATCTTCCTCTGGTGGCGCCTCGAGCGAGGTGGTTGGAAGCGGGCGGCGGAACGCAGCCGGCAAGAGCTCGAGAGCGACATCCCGGTCCCCGTCGCAGCGGAGTGATCACCTCTCACAAACGACGGCGTGCGCCCGCAGTGGCGCGCGCCGTCGGTCTTTTGTGGCGAATCCACCGGGGTCTACTCCTGGCTCGACAGCTCTGGTAGGACGACAGCTCCGATTGCGCGGCAAGGGGGCCGCGCGCTGACCGGCACGGCCGAAGACGCCGCGCCACTCGAAGACACGAACCCAAAGGATTGCCGATGGATTTCCCGCCGATCAACGTCGCAGGTAGCGGCCAGCTGTACGCACGGATGCACACCACCCAGGGCACGATCGTGCTCGCCCTGGAGGAGCAACGCGCACCGAACACCGTAAAGAACTTCGTTGGCCTCGCCACCGGCGCCATCGCGTGGAAAGACGCGAACGGCCAGAACATGCAAGGCACTCCGCTGTACGACGGAGTCCGTTTCCATAGGGTAATTCCCGAGTTCATGATCCAGTGTGGCGATCCGCTGAGCCGCGACCCCGCCAACGCCGGTCGCTGGGGCACCGGGAACCCGGGCTACAAGTTCGAAGACGAGTTCAATCCAGAGCTGAGGCACAACAAGCCGGGCGTGCTCTCGATGGCCAACTCCGGACCCAACACCAACGGCGCTCAGTGGTTCATCACGGAGGTTCCAACGCCGCACCTCGACAACAAGCACTCGGTGTTTGGGCACGTCGTCGCTGGCATGGACGTCGTACTCGCGATCGCAAATGTGCCCACCGGTGCGCGGAATCGCCCGAGCCAGGATCAGGTGCTGAGCAAGGTCGAGATTTTCCGTAGCGAAACACCACCAACGGCCTGAGCTCGGAGCTCCAGCGCAGCGAGGGCGATCCCCACCGGGGTTGCCCTCGATTGCGTTGTGGCGCCTGAGATCGGTGATGGAGGGCGCCGCACCCCGAACTGCTACCAACTGGGGTCGAGCGACCACACCCCGGAGGAGCTCCGGCGACCGACGCAGACCAGCTCCAGTCGGTGACAGATACAAACATCAGCGAATTCGCTGACCCACGACCCTGGGTGTTCGCCACAGCGCACCGCGTCGTCCCAGGCCGGATGGCACGCTGGTTGCTTAGCTGTCACACGATGAACAGCGCACCCATCGGCGGCGTGGACCTCCAGACCCTGGACGGCCGCTTTCCCCTGAACGACAGCGCGAGCTGGGAGCCGGTGTCCTGCGCGCTCGAGGACCTGGGGGTGCTGTTGCCGCGC
>JAUILJ010000303.1 GCA_030433055.1 Polyangia bacterium | reverse complement strand
TCACCCCCAACGGGAAGGAGTACTGCGGCGACCTCTACGTCGTTGACATAGGCGTGCCCAGCGCGTTGCCCGTCGCAGATGGCGCCCTGCCTGATCCCTTGCTGGCGGAGCTGGTGGAAGCGAGCGACGTGCGGGCGCTGCTCCCCACGAGGGGGGCGGCGTTGCACAAGGGTAGCGCTGGGCGGGTCACCGTGCTCGGCGGATCCGCAGGGAAAACCGGCGCAGCGCTGCTGAGCGCTCGGGCGGCGCACCGTGCTGGCGCTGGCCTGGTGACGATCTGCAACTATCCCGAGGCAGTGACTCAGCTCGATACCCGAGTGATGGAAGCGATGACGCGCGCCATCGATCCCGTGCGCGCCGAGGCGGCCCTGGCCGAGGCCCTGGTAGATCAATCAGCGATTGTCGTCGGGCCTGGGCTCGGGCTCGATTCCCGGGCCAAGACGATCGTGGCCGGCGCCTTGAGCTGGCCAGGTCCCAAGCTGTTCGATGCGGACGCGCTCACTCACTTCAGCGGCCGCGCCGCAGCCCTGGCTGAGCACAGCGGTGAGTTGGTCTTGACGCCCCACCCAGCCGAGCTCGGGCGGCTGCTTGGAATTTCCACACAGCAAGTCGAGGCGAATCGCTTCGCCGCCATCGAACGCGCTACCGAGCTCACGAAGGCCACGGTGTTGCTGAAGGGGCCGTACACTCTGGTGCGCAAGCCTGGTGTGTCCACGCGCATCAACCCGAGCGGGTCCGTGGTGCTCGCGACCGGTGGTTCCGGTGACGTGCTCAGCGGAGTGATCGGCGCGTTGCTCACCCACTTGCCTGGCCTCGAGGCGGCGCTACTCGGGGCCTATCTTCACGGTCTTGCCGGTGAGCTCTGGGCCAGGCGCGCCGGGGCGGAGGTGGGGCTGCTCGCGTCGGAGCTCGCGGATGCGCTGCCCAGGGCCTGGGCGGAGCTGGCTGCCTAGCTCCCCGTTGGCCGCGAGCTGAATCGCGAGACCACCAGACCCGCAGCGACCTGGAGCATCGCTGCGCTGTCACGCTTCGACGTTCCCCTCCGACCAGCAGGGACACGCGTGGGTGCGTGGACACGCGCCTTCGACCCTGTGACACGACCGCCAGCCCTAGGTCAGCGGAAACTGCTGAATTCATTACGGTTTCCTTCGTGGGCTGAGTGGCACGTGGCTTGAAAAGGTCCTTGGAGACGCTCACCTGTGGAGGACATCAATGCTTGAAACGTCGACCCCCGTTGCCCCGTTCCAGACTCAAGAGTCCCGGAGCACCGCGCCCGCATCGCACGCCGCGGAAGAGTTCCGGGCTCAGCTCGCGTCCCTGTCTGGCGCGCTGGACTCCCGCGCGCTGCGCCTCACGCGAAACCCAGTGGAGGCCCAGGACCTCGTCCAGGAGACCTGGATGCGCGCGCTGCGCTTCGAGGACAGCTACCAGGCGGGGACCAATCTCAAGGCCTGGCTCAACCAGGTCTTGTTCAGCGTGTTCGTGACGCGCTGTCGCAAGCTCAAACGCGAGCGCCGCGCCCTCGATTCCCTCGGGACCGATCCGTGCGCATGGACCCAGCGCGATCCGGAGCCCGTGGTGAAGAGCTTGAGCCGCTCGGTGCAGAGCGCGCTCGACTCCATCCCGAGTCAGTTCGCGAGCGCAGTCACCTTGGTAGACATCGAAGAGAAGAGCTACAAAGACGCGGCTTCTCAGCTCGGCGTGCCGGTCGGCACGGTGATGAGTCGCTTGTTTCGTGGTCGGCGCTTGCTCGCTGGGATGCTCGACGACGGTCGAGAGCAAACGCTCTGCGCGGCCTAGTCGGTCGCGTTGGTGGAGGACCTGACCCGATCGGCCTGAAAGCGTGGCGCCGCCTCCCCGCCGCGCGCACCGGTCAGGCGAACTCCACCGTCCCGGTTTCTACGCGGAATAGGTTCCCGCCCGCCTCTTCGAGCACTAGCGCGCCGTTTTGGTCGATTCCTCGCGCGACGCCGTGCCTGTCATCCACTTTCACTCGAGCGCCGAGCAAGGCATCATGCACGCGGAGCTCATCGAGCATCGCCGCCAGACCGAGCTGTTCGAATTCCGAGATGCGCCGCTCGAGCTGGATCAATAGTCGGGCCAGCACGCCCTCACGACTCAGCTCTGGGGCTCCGTCGGGCGCCTCGCACAGCGCGAGGCTCGTCGCCAAATCTGCAAGCTCGCTGGGTAGGTCGCGGCTGAGCACGTTGACGCCGACACCGATGACGACGGAGTCCAGGCGGTTGCCGCTCAGCTGGCTTTCCACGAGGATACCCGCAAGCTTCTTTCTTCCAACCCAGACGTCATTGGGCCACTTGATGCGCGCGGCATCGCGGGAGTACGCTTGCGCCGCGTCGCGCACCGCCAGGCCGACCGCCAGCGTGAGCCGGCTCGCTGTGCGCACGTCGAGGTTGGGGCGCAACAGCAGGCTGAACAGCAGGTTCTCGCCGGGTGCGGATGCCCAGCTCCTTCCCCGGCGCCCGCGCCCCGCGGTCTGGTTGTCCGCGATGAACAACGTGCCGTGCTCCGCGCCTCTCCGCGCCGCCTCGATCGCCTCGTCGTTCGTGGAGCCGATCTGCTCGAAGTGCCGAATCGCGACGCCCAGCGCGGGCGCCAGAGCCGCTCCCAAGCCATGGCTTGGCTGAGCACCGCGCAGGGCCCGGAGCTCGCGCTGCAGGAGGTCTTCGTCAAAGCGCATCGGCCGGATTCTACCACGGGCGGTCCTGACGCTCGGCTTTCACGGCGCGCCGAGGAGTGTCATGCTGCGCGCCATGACGAGCCTCCGCTTGCCGTACTTGAGCAGTCGCCTGCAGGGTTTTGGCACGACGATCTTCGCGGAGATGACCCGCCTCGCGATCGAGCACCAGGCGCTGAACCTCGGACAAGGCTTCCCTGACTTCGACGCGCCGGAAGCGGTGAAACAGGCCGCGCAGCGGGCCATCGCCGAAGGTCAGAACCAGTACGCACGGAGCTTCGGCGTACCACAGCTCAACCAGGCGATCGCTGCGCACCAGAAGCAGTATCGAGGCCTCGAATACGATCCGAACGCGGAGGTGACTGTCTACTCCGGGGCTACGGAGGCGATCTGTGCGGCGCTCCAGGCGCTGTGCGAGACCGGCGACGAGGTCGTGATGTTCGAGCCGTTCTACGACTCGTACCGGGCCAGCGTGGCGATGGCAGGTGCCGTCTCCCGCGTCGTGACACTATCCCCAGGGAAAGAGGGCTTCGGGTACTCGGCGGCGGAGCTGGAGGCTGCCATCAGCGGCAAGACGCGGCTCATCCTGCTCAACACTCCGCACAACCCAACGGGCAAGGTCTTCAGCCGCGCCGAGCTGGAGCACATCGCTGAGCTGTGCCGCCGCCACAACCTGTTGGCGGTGACCGACGAGGTGTATGAGCACCTGGTCTACGACGGGGAGCACATCTGCCTGGCGAGCCTCCCTGGGATGCGCGAGCGCACCGTGGTGATCAGCTCCGCGGGGAAAACCTTCTCGTGCACCGGTTGGAAGGTTGGGTGGACGTGCGCGCCGCCCGGGCTGACTCGGGCTCTGAGGTCCGCGCATCAGTTCATCACCTTCGCCACCGCGACACCGTTTCAGCACGCGGTAGCGCACGCGCTGCAGCTCGGGGATGCCTACTTCAACCAGTTGCGCAGCGAGTATCGCGCACGTCGGGACCTGCTGTGCGATGGCTTGAGTGACGTGGGCTTCCAGGTGATCAGGCCCCAGGGCAGCTACTTCGTCTGCGCCGACATTCGGGGCCTGGGCTTCGAGAGCGGGACCCAGCTGTGCCACATCTTGCCGCGGGTGGCTGGCGTGGTGGCCATCCCCAACGCCGCGTTCTACCTCGAGCCGGCCCGGGGGGACGCGCTGGTGCGCTTCGCGTTCTGCAAGACCCAGAGCGTGCTCGAGCAGAGCGTGGAGCGGCTGCGAGGGAGCATCGAAAAACTCCGTGCGGAAGCGCACAGGGCTGCCGCGGCAGCTGGCGCGGGCGCGTGAACAGGCCAGCAGTGAGAGTGTCGGGGCGATGAAGGTAGCAGCGGTTCAGTACGACATCGCTTGGGAGGACCCAGCGGAGAACTTCCAGCGGCTCGAAGCGCGCATCGCGGATAGCGTGAAGTGCGGCGCGCAGCTCGTGGTGCTGCCTGAGATGTTCAGCTGTGGGTTCTCCATGGCGACGGAGCGCATCGCAGAGGCCCACGCCGGACCCAGCGCTCAGTTCATCGCCGCCCAGGCCAAGCGGCACGGCGTGTGGCTGTGCGGCTCATTCCCAGAGCTTGCAGCCGCCGGCTCCGAGGCGACACTTGATGGGCGCCCGGCGAACACGTTGGTCTTGAGCAGCCCGAGCGGGGAACTCAGCCGCTACCAGAAGATCCATCCATTCACCTTCGCTCGCGAACACGAACATTACCGCGCGGGAACGGAGTTCCTCGTGCGTGAGGTGAACGGCGTCTCCTGCTGCTTCTTCATCTGTTACGATCTGCGCTTCGCCAACGAGTTCTGGGTCAACGCTCCCCAGACCGACTGCTACGTGGTGATCGCAAACTGGCCAGAGAAGCGGCGCAGCCACTGGCAGGCGCTGCTCTTGGCGCGCGCGATCGAGAACCAAGCCTACGTCGTCGGCGTCAACCGCGTTGGGCGTGGCGGTGAACTCGACTACTCCGGCGACAGCGCGATCATCGACCCCCTGGGTCAAACCCTGTGCAGCGCCGCGATGGCGGAGACCACGCTCTACGCCGACCTCTCCCCCGCGCTGGTGAAGAAGGCTCGAGAGCGCTTCCCAGTGCTGCAGGACCGGCGCGCGATCGATTGAGCTGGGCCCTCGCCCAGCTTCGTGGGTCACTACTCTCCAGGGCTCGGACACGAGGCCCCTCGGTGCGGCAACGCGCCCGGTTGCCGACGACTACTGAGCGGCGTGAGCTTCGCCGGGGAGCGCCTGCTTGGCGGGAATGAGGCTCATCGCACGCTCGGCCAGGGCAGTGATGGTCAGCGAAGGGTTCACGCCAGGATTGGCGGAGATCGTTGAGCCATCGATGATGTACAGGCCATCGTAGCCGAACACGCGGTGCTCGGCGTCGATCACGCCTCGTTCCGCGTTCGTGCCCATGGTGCAACCACCCAGGATGTGTGCAGTCGTGGGGATGTTGAACAACGTCTCAGTGAAGCCGCTGAACGGGATGCCGCCGGTCTTCTCGGCGAAGGCTTCGGCGAGCTCCGTTGCCTCGGGGATCGATGCCGTTGGAGCGTCTCCGCCTTCTAGCTCCGTGACCATACCGTGCCGAAAGCCGGTGAACAGCGAGCGCCCGAGCTTGAATCTCAGCGTCCCTTCGGCGGTCTTCATGTAGAGCAAGATGATGGTGCTCTTCGCCCAGTCCCCAACGAACAGCGCGCGCAGCATCTTGATGGGATGCAGCATGCACAGCAGGAACGCGCGCAAGAGCTTGATCGGCCCTGGGCTATAGCCTCCGACGTGAGGCATCTGCATGGTGCGGAAGAAGCCCGAGCCTTCGCCGTACCGCACGACCTCGAGGTGTGAGTTGTCGTCGATCTGATAGATGCTGCCGATGGCGATGCCCTTCGACAGATCTTGCTGGCGGTCCTTCACCGTGACGAAGATCAAAGACTCCGAGTTAGTGCGCACCTGAGTGCCCAGGGCATCCGACAGCCTTGGCAGCGCGTCTGGGTCGGCCTTCTGGCGCAGGAGGAGCTTGTTGGTGCCGAGCGCGCCGGCAGCTACGATGACTTGCCTCGCGGATACGCGCTCGGTGGCGTCGCCCTTGGCGTACTCCAGAGTGTAGCCGCCACCCTCGCGGGGCAGGATGCGGGTGACCTTCGATTCGTCGGAAATCTTCAGGCCCTGCTGTTCCGCGAGGTAGAGGTAGTTCTTGTCCAGGGTATTCTTCGCGCCGTGCTTGCAACCGGTCATGCAAGCGCCGCAACGGATGCAGCCGGTTCGCGCCGGGCCTTTGCCGCCGAAGAAGGGGTCTGGCACCGTCTTGCCGGGGTTGTCGAAGTACACGGCGACGTGGGTGCTCTCGAACCGTTCAGGAGCGCCGCGCTCTGTCGCTATTTCCTTAAGGAGTTGGTCGGGGGGGGTGAGGAACGGCGTGGGCACGGCGCCGAGCATTCGCCGAGCCGTTTGGTAGTGCGGCATCAGCTCTGATTCCCAGTCCGCCAGCTCGCCCCAGCTGGGGCTCTTGAAGAAGCCCTGCTTCGGGATAGGCAAGGTGTTCGCGTAGGTCAGGCTACCCCCGCCATAGCCGGCGCCAGCCAGCACCGTCACGTGCTTGAAGAACTGCATCTGGAACAGGCCCTGGCAGCCGAGGGCAGGGGCCCAGAGCCAGCGCTTCACGTTCCAGTTGCTCTGGGGAAAATCATCGGGGCCCATGCGCTTGCCGGCCTCGAGCAGACAGACGTCATAGCCCTTCTCGACGAGCCTGAGGGCGGACACGCTGCCGCCGAAGCCAGAGCCGATGATCACCCAGTCGTGGTCGAACGCGTCGCTCATCTCACCGCTTGCTCTAGTGCTACTTGGGGCGAAAATCAGCTGATCCGTGCATTGCTGAATTGTGTTCAATAGCGAGCCGGGGCCAATCCAAGCCCGATTTCGCTAGCTTGGAGCCGGTCGACAGGGGCAACACGAGCGCGCGAAGCTGCTCCGTTCAAAAACCGCCAGCATACCGCCAGTGACAATCACTGGAGGCGTGCGCCGGGCACGCGGAGCGCTGCCTCGAAGCGCAGGTCCTTGTCACCACACAGCTCGACCATCCCGGTGATGTCGAGCTGCTCCAGGACACCAACCAGCCGAGGCACCACATAGTCTCCGAAGCCCTGGACGCCGATGATGTGCAGCGGCTCTTCCGTGCGATAGCGGGTACGCTTTCGCACGACCACCGCGGCACTGATCCCCGGGTGTTGGGTTAGCTCCCTGCGGAGCGCCGCCGTCGCGTCCTCCGAGAGGTCGGGGGGCAGGAGCGCATCACCCAGGAGCCAGTTGCTACGCTCGTGGTCCATCGCGTCAGAGTGGGCATCTGCGTTCTTCGCTATTTCCTCGAGGTTATCTACCTCACGGGTGCGGCCGTGCTTCGCGTGCCACCCCATCAGCATGCGGCTGCCAATGGAGGCCGCCACTGGGTCGAGCTGCATGGCCTTTCGGATCCAGCTCTCGCCTTCATCCTGAGCCAGGGTGAGCAGCAGGATCCTGCCCAGGTTCAGCGTGGCTCCAACGTGGTCCGGAGCCCGCGCGACCAGTTCTCGGAGCAATGCGACCGCTTCGTCCGGGGAGCGGTGATCCTCTACCAGATCTGCGCGCTCGAAGAACTCACTGTCGCTGAGCTCCCGCGTGGCATCGAGTTGGTCCAGTTCGGCGAGGCGCACCTTGCCGCGTTGAAACTCCTGGTGGCGATGACCCCACGTGGAGATATTCGCGAACTTCCATTGGTCGCTGAGGTAGTGCTGAAGCTCAGCTACCGTAGCCGCCTCTAGGAAACGTTGGGCTGCGTTCTCTTCGAGCTCGGGTGGGACCTCCGGCGTGACCCCCAGCGCGTTGAGTCGATCGGCCAGCGCAGGATGCGTATCAGCGCAGGTCGTCTTCACCTCCAGTACTTCGTCGAGCCAGGTAGACGCTTCTGGGCCGAGCGGCTGTTGCATCACGCGATCCATGACCTGGTGGAGATCTCCTGGCGGTTCTTGCTGGCGCTTCACTTGCTCGTCCAGGAACCTCCAGAAGTGTTCGTCCAGTTGACGGTCCCTCAATGCCCCGCGGATCAGCGCCTGGCCCGCCGTCTTGGGCCCCGCGAGCTGGGCTGCGGCGGCGTCGGCCTCGTATTCTTGGGACCGCCCCAGCACGAACGTGTAAGCGTTGAAGAACGGCGTGTAGCGACTGAGAAACCAGCCTACTGCTGCGCCACCGCCCCGCTCCTCGAGCTGCTCATGGAGGTAGGACCACGAGTGGCGGACGCGATAGATCCACGCGCCAAACCCCGCGTGTCTGCGGGAGAGGTGCCCGAGCTCGTGGGCGAGCACGCTGCGGAACTCATCAGGCGAGAGCGCGCGCAACAGCGGTAGCCCCACCAGCAAGAACCGGCGAGAGCCGAGCATCAACCAACGGGGCACTTCAACGACGCCTGCGTTGAAGTCTCCCACGAGCAGTACCCGCTCGATCCTGCCGACCCGCAGCTCCTTGCGCAGCGCCTCCAGCGCGGCGAACAGCTTGGGAGAGTTCTCGGGAGTGAGGGACAAGCCCTCGGGTTCCGGGATCCGCACGAACAGCCCCTTGATGAGCCCACCCATGAACACCAAGAGCGGGATGAACAGCTTGACCCCCGCTTTCAACAGGATGAGCCGCGCTGGTGA
>JAUILJ010000302.1 GCA_030433055.1 Polyangia bacterium | reverse complement strand
GTAGACGAAGAGCCAGGTGAATACGACGTGGCCCAGCACCAAGGCGGCATAGGCCGTGGGGCGCCCGAGCCAGCGATAGAATGCGTCGGCCTCGATGTCCCGGGCCAGACGCACGTGCTCCTGGTTGGTCTGAGGGCGCCAGAAGGCGTCGAAGACCATGCGCAAGGGGCCAGCCAGGCTGTAGAGCACGCACCACGACACACGGGACGTGTAGATGTACCAGCCGGCGTGCGCGACCCACATGCCGTATTGCCGCGGGGAATGAGCATCCGCCGGCGCGTCGGTCACCGCGTGGTGGTGGCGATGGTTGCCAACCCACTGCACCGGCGTACCCGCGGGCAACGCGACAGTCACCAGCGGGTAGGCGACCCAGCGGCTGAGCTTCGCCGCGCGATGAGTCAGCACCCGGTGGTAGACGAGCGTCACGCCAAGCGCGACGACGTATGTCATTGCCCCGAGGAACAGGGCAAGGAAGCCCCCGCGCACACCAATGCCAGCGCGCGCGGTGTGCGCCGGCCAGAGCCACAGCCACAGGAGCGCTCCCAGGGAAATCCCAGCGTAGACGCCAGCCACCGCGGCCGGCCACGCCCCGACACCAGTGAAACCGGCGCGCGCAGGCCACGTACCCCGGGGAGGCGGTGGCTCACTCGCAGGGCGCGACCAAAGCGCAGCCTCGATGGGAGCTGGAGAATACGTCTGCATACTCACTCCGCGGCGGCTGGCGTGGAGGGCAACTCGGCGTCGAAGCGCGCCGTCTTCTTGGCCTTGCTGAGCGGCAACAGGCTCAGCAACGCAGGCGTGAAGATCAGGTCGCAGACGAGCGCCAACCCGATCAGCGACGCGCCAAGCACACCGAGCATGCGGTTCATGTCGAAGCTGGAGAGGGTCAAGGCGAGGAAGCCGACCCCCAGCACCACGCTAGAGGTGACCAGCGCCCCGCCGAGGCCGTTCATCGCCCGCACCAGCGCGTCGCGCGAGCTGCCTCCCTTGGACAGTTCCTCCCGGTAGCGTGCGAAGACATGTACGGTATCGTCGACGCTCATCCCCAACCCGATGCAGAACGCGACGCCAGGCAGTGGGTCGATCACCGCGCCGCTCAGGCTGTACGCCGCCAGCACGCACACCGTTGGGATCAGGTTCGGCAAGATGCTCGCCAGCGCGATGCGCCAGCTGCGAAACACCAGCCCGATCACCACGACCACCGCCAGCAGCGCCCCGAGCACGCTCTCCATCAGCTCGCGGCTCAACTCGTTCATGCCATGGTACGCGACCGGTGCCTCACCAGTCATCGCGACCTCGACGTTCGTCCCGGCGAAGCGAGTGGCGGCCAGGCTCTCGATCTCCGCCTGCAGCTGGACCACGTAGCGCGCCCCTCCGTCGTGGGTGTTCGTGCGTAGCCGCACGTGGCTGTAGTCCGCGTTGCCCAGCTCGCGCAGGAGATCCCCGGCGTCGCTGGCCTGGGCGTACCGCAGGAGCTGGCTCACCTCAGCCTCGGTCTTCGGGATCTCGCGCTCCCCCGTCGCGCGGTAGTTCAGCTCTTCGAGCGCCGCACCCAGGCTGATCGCCTTGGGCATGTCGTACTTTCGCTCCAGGTCGTGGCCCAGCGCAGCCAGGCGCGCCAAGTTCTCCGGCTTCTCGAAGTCCCCAGGCGCGCCTCTCAGCGACAGCTCGACAGGTACGATGCCCGCCATCCGTTCATCCAGGATGCCATTTCCGCGAGAAATCGGGTGCTCAGGGTTCAAGTTGTCGCTCAGCCGGTAGTCGTACACCGCGCGGCTGCTCAGCGCAGACAAGCCCAGGAACGCCAGGCCACCGAGCGCCGTCAACCAGCGCGCGCGGCGCGGCGCACTCACCCACTGGGTCAAGCTCCCAAGCCAGGTCAGGGCTCGGTCCTCCTTGACCAAACGGGGCCGTACCATGCGGTCGCCGAACAGGCTCAGGCAGGCGGGCACAACGGTTGATACCGCAAGGAAAGACAGCATGACCCCTGCCGCGAGGTACGCGCCGAAGCCATGCAACACCTTCACGTCGGCAATCGCCAAGGAGGCGAAGCCGATGGCGGTGGTCACGCTGGTGAGCAGGCCAGCCTGGGTCACGTGCAGGCTCGCCACCCGAGCTGCGTCATGTTGCTCGAGCCCCAGCGCCCGCTCGTGCTGGAACCGATGGTAGAGGTGCACCGCGGAGGCGACGGTCACCACCATCAGCAGCACTGGATAGATGATCGTGATCTGGTTCAGGTCGTCACCACACAAGCCGATCACGCCCGCGGTCGCGACGATGGCGACGCCGATGGTCAGCTGCGCCACGACCACACCCAGTACCCGACGGAAAAACCCGAAGAGCAACAGGGCCAAGGCCGCCGTCGTGAGCGGGGCCAGCTTCAGCAGATCACCCTGCATGCTGGCGATGGCGCCGAGGCGCGTGAACGGGATCCCAGCGTAGCTGTGCGCCACCTGGATACCCGAGTCCTGAATCGCCCGGTCCACATCCTCCCTGAACAGGTCAGCTGGACCGACCAGTTTTTCGTAGGAGTCGATCTCCGGGCGCAGCTCCGCGGCGATCACGAAGTGCTTGCCGTCGTGGCTCATCAGGCGCCCACCGCCAATCAGCGAAGCGTCCAGTGTCTTGACTCGCTCTTCGAAGCCGCGCTCTGGCGCCTTGGGTCCAAAGGCCGGCGCCAGAAAGGTCGAGCCGTACTCATCGCTCCAGATCACGGGCGTCGCCGCCGCCGAGTCCACGCGACGCATCTCGGGCTTCTGCCCTTCGCGCTCAGAAATCTCGGCGAGCAACTCTCCGAACTTCGGATCTTCCGGGTGCTCAGGAGACAGCACGACGAGCAGCAACCCATCGTCAGCGCCGAACTGCTTGCGGTAGCTCTCGCGCAGCTCCGCCTCGGCGCCATCCACCGAGAACAGCTGCGCGAAGTTGTTGTCGATACGAACGTTGCGAGCGCAGTAGCCGAGCCCGACAGTGAACAGCAGCACGAGCAGCAGCGCGTGCTTCGGGTAGCTCGTCACCGCAGCGACGAAGCGCGCGATCGGTCCTCGGCCACCCACCTGGTGCGCATCCAATGAAGTCATGTCGTCCCCCTCCCTTCAGTCAGTGCGAGGCCCCGCAG
The DNA here is from genome assembly GCA_030433055.1 of Polyangia bacterium. Lineage (GTDB taxonomy): Bacteria > Myxococcota_A > Polyangia > Polyangiales > Polyangiaceae > JAHBVY01. The sequence goes on along the minus strand of JAUILJ010000302.1, from coordinate 5,255 downwards.
CTGGCGCAGCCGAAAGTACGCGTACTCGTGAACCAGGATGTGCCAGTGCAGATCGCGCGGCGGGTCACCAGTGGGTGAGCCAAGCCAAGTCGGGAAGCGACACGGCACCCAGCTGCGGAACGTCGGATCGCCAGTCAAGTTGGCGAGGATCCCCATCAGGCTCTCGTCCAGCTGGAAGGAGTTGATGGCACGCTCCGTGGTCGGCTCGTCTAGGCAGACGGCGATCCAGACCGCGGTCGCGTAGAGCGACGTCATCAGATCCAGCGCGAAGTACCGAGGCTGCTCGATCTCCAGCTCGGGCATGTCAAGATCGGAGAAGTCCAGCTGCGACAGCTCGCGGCGAGTCCACACGTCTGCCCGGGGCGCCTCCCCCAGATCCAAGAGTAAATTGAACGTGTTCACATCGTGACGGATCACCGCGTTGCGCCCATCCACGTGCCCAAGCTCTTCCGCACGGATCGGAAACAGATCGCACTCCGGCACGTCACCGCCACCGGCGTTGCGCGCGATGAAGTTGACCAGCTGAGACTCGATCACGAAGTGACGCAAGATCACACGCTGAGCTTCTGCGCTGACGAAATGCTTGCCGAACCACACGCTGCCCCAGCTCAGGAGCCGCGCGCTGGACAGCTGGAAGGGCAGGACGCGCTTGATGATCAACATCGAGCGGATCACCAGCAGGCAGAACAAGCGAAACGTCGGGAACAGGTACTTGCGCGTCCAGCGCGAGAGGTCTCGCGCCATCTCCACGCGCAGCTCGCGATCGATGGGCAGCGCCGGATCCGCCGCCATGTAGTGATACAAGCTCGGGTTGTCGCGGTCGCGCACGGCGCTCGGACGAGGGAGCACCTTCGGTCGCGGGAGCGCTACTCCCGGCGCACCACTGTCGACTCCCAGAAGCCCGCTCATCACACGTTCCCCAGCTCTTCGAGCTGCAGGCAGTAGAGCCGCGCCACCGTCCTGGCAGTCTTCACCAGGCGCTTGGCGACCGCCTCCGTGATGAACGGCAGGCTCAGCACCATGCGCAGCTTGTTGTAGTGGTTGTCGTCGTTTTGCCCATGGTAAATCAGGAAATTCACACCAGCGCGCTCGAGCCCGAGGTTCGCTCGCAGGCGCTCGGCCCACAGCCCAGCCTTGGCCGAGCCGAGGCCTTCGATGATGAACATCGCGCCAAACAGGTCCAGTGGATCGGGCTGGGCGGCGCGCTGGAACATGAAGGCGCTGAACGCTTCGCTGCCGATGTTTTTCTCTGCGGATTCGATGTCGGCGCGCTTGCCGCCGAGGGCGGCGTAGTCGTCCTCTAGCATCTGATAGTCGCGGTGCTCCTCGGCGGCGTGGGTGATCAGCGCGGAGCGGATGATGAACAGCTCCTGGCTCATGGAAGACGCGCAGAGCGCGATCCAGCGCCCGCCATCAATCACCTGCTGCCGCAGGTTCAGTAGCAGCGCGGCGTACTGCTGCCTGGTGATGCTCCCGTCCTCGACCGCCTGGACTACCGGCACTCGATTCAGACGCGCCAGGAACTCGTCCCAGACGAAGCCGAGCTCCACCGCCAGGTAGCGCGTCACCGGGTTCGGCGTCTCCGCGAAGCTCGCTCCCAGCGGCGACTGCGCCAGCACCCGCTGGGTCTCGCTGTCGTTTCGCTCTCTGGTTTGGGGGTTAGACAATACGGCGTTCATTTCATTTCTCCGTGGAATCTTTATTCGACGTTCAGCAGTTCCCGCGGTCCGCTTACTCAGCGGCCAACTGCGCGGAGGCTCCATCCACCACCGTGAACAAGCCGTAAGAGACCGTGAAGCGCCCGGACTCGGGCACCATGGTCAGCACGCGTTGCCCCGGCTTGAGCATGCCGCTCCGGAGGGCCTCCTCGAGCATGATGTAGATGGAGGCGGACCCCGTGTTGCCCTTCTGCTTGAGGTTCGTGAACCACTTGTCCTCGGTGATGCCGAAGGGCTCGAGGTAGCGGAGCAGACGCGTGAAGAAGAAGTACGACGACAGGTGCGGCATGAACCAATCGACGCCAGCGGGGTCCAGCTTCCCGCGGGTGATCAGGCTCTGGATCTCCGTTGGGACGATGTCCATGATGCCCTGCTCGAGGAGCTTGGTGTCTTGGCGCACCAGGAGCAGCCCATCGCGCTCGGCCTGACTGATGTCCGGATAGGACAAGTACGTCGCGCCAACGCGCGGCCCGCTGGGGCGCGACGTGCCGAGGTACATGCAGGTGTCGTACTTGTGCGCGTAGGAGGTGTTGGTGACCCACTCGACGCGCAATGACAGCCCCTGGCGCGCCGGCTGGCTCTCGAGCACCACGGCCCCAGCGCCATCGGACAGCATCCAGCGCAGAAAGTCCGCGTTGAAGTACTGAAAGGAGGCATCGGTCTCCGGGCGATCAGGCGCGAGCTCGCTCTCCTTCTCGAAGCGACTCCCCCGCATCATCGCCGACGCGAGCTCCGACGCGCCAGCGACGGCGACGTCATGATCACCCGTGCGCACGGCATTATATGCCGCACGGAAAGCAGTCATGCCGGACGCACAGACACCCGAGGCCGAGACGCACTCCATCGGCGCACCGCCGAGCCTGCCATGCACCATCGACGCGAACCCCGGCATCAGCGTGTCCCCCAGAGTGGTTCCCAGGCTGAGCATCTGTACGGCCTCGAGGTCGATGCCACGGCGAGTTACCGCCGCGCGCACTGCCTCCGCGGCCAGCTCTTCGTTCAGGTGGGTCTGTCGCCCGGCCTCATCGATGGCGTAGTGGCGGCGCTCGATCCCATTGGCCTTGAGTACCCGGCGGCGGTAGCGGCTCTGCTGCCCACCGACCAACCCGAGCCGGCTCTCCATCTGCTCGTTGTCGATGGGCTGCCCGGGTAGGAAGGCTCCGGCAGCCGTGATGTAGACGTCCCGTAGGAATGCGTTGGACATGCTCAACCTCGCGTTCACTCCGGCCAACTGACCGGACTCGACCGGCCGTCTGAACCGTGCGGAATCAACAATCGACGCCCGCACGGCGCAGCTCGGCCCTCACGACCGCGTCGACGCAGGTCATGTTTCTAGAATGATTCAAGGTAGATAGCGCCGAGCGTGGAGTAGGGTGCCGCGGGCTCCAGGCGCAATGATGCGGTGCGGCGTACCCTGCGTACGGTAGCGGTCGGTGTAGGCAACGCAAGCGAAATTTACGCGGCGCGTCTAGATAGCTGCACTACCCAAGTGGCACGTGGAGTCACGCGAAACCGCCGCGGCGCTGACGGATCACACGAGGCCGCGCGTCCGGCGAAACCGGCAACACTCAGGTAACCTGGGCTGGCAGCTGGGCACGCAGAAGAAACACGGATGTTTCCGCACGTAATCGTCTGAAGCCCCACCCGCTCCCCGAGACCCGTGAAGCAACTCCTGATCCTCTACCACTCTCAAACGGGGCGCACCGAGCGCATGGCACACGCGTGCCTGCGCGGCGCGCAGCTGGAGGAGAACGTCGCGACCCGCCTCCTGCGCGCCAAGGAAGCGGCGCTGGAGGATCTGCTGACCGCTGATGGCCTGCTCTTCGGCACTCCAGAGAACTTCGGCTACATGTCTGGCGCCCTGAAGGATTTCTTCGACCGAACCTATCGCCAGGCCCAGGGCAAGCTGCGCCCGCTGCCGTACGCGATCTTCATCAACTGCGAGACGGACGGCACGGGCGCCGTGCGCAACATCGAGCGCATCTGCCGCGGCTATGGTTTCCGCGCGGTTTCAGAGCCACTGATCGCCCGCAAGGAACTCGTGACCGAAGGCGACGAAGCCCGCTGCGAGGAGCTGGGGCAAACCCTCGCGGCCGGGCTGGAGCTGGGCATCTTCTAGCCGCTCTACTTCACGTCAGCGCAACAGCGGAAGCCGAGGTGGAAATTGCGATGACTGTCCGTCGCGTTCACCTTCGTCGCGTGCCAGGCGGGAGCGCGGTAGCGGCAGTCGTCGGGGTGCGCCTCGAAGTTCTCGAAGATGAACCAGCTGCCCTTCATCTCGGTCTCCCCGAGGCCGCCGCGGCTGGCTAGCTCTTCGGGCGCGAGGGGCATGTTCATGTGCTCCGCTGCGTTTCCGTGCTGATCATAAACGCCGAACGGGCTCACGCATTCGGGAAAGGAACCAGTGGGGTAGGTGTTGCTGCCGCACTCCGTCCAGCTGCCCGAACCGCACTTCTTGTTCTTGTAGGACCCGGTCGCGCACGTCTTGTGGTTCTTCTGGTCACCGTAGGCCCACACCTTGGCGTTGAACTTGTTGCTGAACCACTGCATCAGCATGCGGCGGTCGCCGAAGGCGTACTCCGCCTCCACGGGCCGCAGAGAGCCGGCGCAGGCGCCCTCCCACTCATGCGCGTCGCACAGTCGCTTCCCCACGGCTTTGCATAGCCTGTCAGCTTCACTCGCGCGGGCATAGACCACCGGATACTCGCACGCGATGTTCGGAAACTCGAACTGGTCGATGCACACGGTGGCGGCGCCGGCGCTGTCGGGCACCGGGGAAAACGCGTCCATGCCAGCATCCGGCAGGCCGCCGCCGTCAGCCAGATGGCTCAGCTCGAGCGGCTCGCGCGCGTAGATAGGCACCATGTTCGAGTGACCGCAGCGAGGATCGGCCGCGGCGAGGTGCTGCGCAGATTCTCTCCGCTCGAGGCACTCGGAGCGCTTCATCGGGTGATGGGTGGGCTTGGGGTTACCCTGACCGATGAGCTCCGATTCCGCAAAGATACGCTTCACCGCCGCGAGCTGGTCTGGCGGGTAGTAGCGCTCCATGCGCTTGAACAGCTGCTCGCGCTGGGCCTCGAGGGTCTCCGGGAGGCTGTCATCCAGCTGGCCCTCGAGTGCTACGGACGTGAAGCTGGGCTGCGCGCTCGCGGCCGCGTCAGGTGTCTCAGCCGCGCTCCCCGAATCCAGAGGCGCTCCGGCGTCGCTCGGTGAAGGCGCAGAGATCGGGATCGGGGGTGAGTTTTCGATATGGGACGACCGTTGGTGGAACGCGTAGAGCGCTCCCAGAGCCGTGACCCCTAACCCCAAACCCAAAATCCAGTGTGCGCGACGCATCGTTCAACGCTGCCGCGGGTAGCACGCATCGCGGCTCCTGCAAAACGCTAGACCCGGCGAACGCGTTCCCGCTCGAGGGCGTCAGATGCCTTGGCATTCGCTGGGGTCCATGGCTCCGAGGTTCTCACCCACCGCTGGGCGTCTCGAGTGGCGAGGATGATCGAGACGCCGCTCTCGAGGAACTCGATGAGGTCTTCGGAA
>JAUILJ010000301.1 GCA_030433055.1 Polyangia bacterium | reverse complement strand
GCAGCACACCGGGCTTCTTGGAACTCGAAGTGTTGGACAGCACCGATCCAGAAGCGGTCCTGCACCGAGCGGAGTGGGCAGACCTCGATCAGACGCTGTTCATCGTGGCCAGCAAGAGCGGCGGCACGATCGAGGTGCGCTCGTTCGAAGCCTACTTCTACGAACGCTGCAAGGAGCGCTTTGGAGACGCCGCGGGTTCACGCTTCATCGCCATCACCGATCCTGGAACGGCGCTGGTCGACCTCGCCAAGCGGCGCGGATACGCGCGGGTGTTCGAGAATGACCCCAACATCGGCGGGCGTTACTCCGCGATATCCTTCTTCGGCCTGGTCCCCGCGGCGCTCATCGGGGCCGACCTGGAGGCGCTCGTCGGAGACGCCGAACGCATGTCCGTTGGCTGTGCGCCGGTGGTTCCAAGCGAGGACAACCCCGGCCTGCGTTTGGGCGCCTTCATGGCGGGGCTCGCCAAGAATGGCCGCGACAAGCTCACGCTCATCTGTTCACCGGAAGTAGCGTCTCTCGGCTCTTGGATCGAGCAGCTCGTCGCCGAGAGCACCGGTAAACAGGGTCGCGGAGTGATCCCGGTCGACCTGGAACCACTGGGCGCACCGGAGACCTATGGGGACGACCGAGCCTTCATCTACGTTCGCTACGGCGGGCGCGCGCAGACTCCCCTCGACCTGGAAGTGGAGCAGCTGGTCACCGCGGGGCACCCCGTCGCGCGCATCGGCATGCTGGCACAGCACGACCTCGGAGGCGAATTTTTCCGCTGGGAAATAGCAACCGCGTTCGCAGGAGCGCTGCTGGGTGTAAACCCGTTCGACGAGCCGAACGTCACCGAGGCCAAGCAAGAAACCAGCAAGCTAATCGATGCGTTCGAGCAGTCTCACGAGCTGACCGCAGCTCCAGCCTACGCTCCAGATTCCGAACGCCTGGCACAGACGCTCGACGGACTTCGTGCCGGTGACTATCTCGTGCTCTCGGCGTACTTCGAACGCACCCCGGAGCGCGATGCCTTGTTCGCGAAGATCCGTGAGCGACTCCGCAGTCAGTACCGCGTGGCAACAACGCTTGGCTACGGGCCTCGATTCTTGCATTCCACAGGACAGCTACACAAGGGCGGCCCCGCCTCCGGCGTATTCGTGGTCCTCACGCGCGACCGATCGGTTGACCTGTCGATACCTGGAAAGACGTACAGCTTCGGAGTGCTTAGAGACGCACAGGCGTTCGGGGATCTCGCGGTCTTGGAGCGCCGCGAGCGCCGCGCGTGTCACGTCGCGTTGGGCGGGGACGTGGAAGCGGGCTTGGAGCAACTACTGGCTGGCCTCGGCTGAGACGATGACGCAACGCGTACACGGATTGCGGGCCGAGAGAAGGTTGAGGGAGAGGGCGCTGGCGCTATAACGGGGCGCGATGCCCTCTCCCCTCGACTACGCCTCCTTCGCTGAAGCGTTCCACCAGCACGCCTCCTCCAACCCAAACCGACGAGTTCAGCTCGGCATCAACCGCGCTCTGGGAGAGCTGCCCGATCCGAGCCTGGAGGCGGTGCGCGGGCGCGTCCGCTCAGCCCAGGCTCTGGTGGAGGCCTGCGACGCCATCCCCAAGGCGAACCTGGACTTCGAGCAACGACTCGATCTCGACCTGGCGCGGCTCACTCTCCGCGCGGAATCTGCGCGCGACGAACTCAGCTGGGGTGGTAGCACTCGTCCCGAGCGGACGCCGACTGCAGGCGACGACATCGGGGATGGTCTCTTCACGCTGTTCATCAACGACCCCAGGCCAGCGGAGGAGAGGCTCGCCGACATCACTCAGCGCGTCGAGTCGATCCCGGACTACCTCCAGTCGCTGCTTGGGCGCCTGAGGCTGCCGGTGACCCGCTGGGTCAAGATGGACCAGACCAAGACCAGCGGCCTCTTCGAGCTACTGGACAACCTGAGCGGCTGGGCTGAACAAGAGCGCCTCGGGGGCAGTGACCGGTTGGCCGCTGCAACCCAGCGAGCCAAGGCGTCTCTCGGCGACTACAACGCGGCCCTCGGCAAGCTGGACTCTGCGCCGGACATCCACATCGGGGACGCGGCGATGCGTGAGGTGATCTCCCTGCGCGGCATCGACCTCAGCCCCGAGGAGCTGAAGGGTGTCGCTGCCAGGTTCCTCGAGGATACGTTCAGCCAGATCGAGGAGCTGCGAGGGCGCCTCGTCGCGAAGTACAAGTTGCCTGCTGACACTGACAACGACCAGCTCCAGGACTTCCTGGCCCAGCGCTATCGCGTGGCGCTGCCCAACGGTCAGCTCGAAGACATCCTCGATCGCTATCAACGCGAGAGGGGCAAGATCCTCGAGTACATCCAGAAGCATGACCTCTTCCCGGTTCCGGCGGATCAGGACATGCTGATCTTGCGCACGCCGGGCTTCCTCGAGCCGACGATCCCTGCCGGAGCCATGAGCTCCCCCGCGCCGTTCCGCGACGGCACGAAGCGCAGCCTGGTCTATCTCACGCTCAGCGAGGAGCTCATCGACGAGCACACCGAGCTGTCCATCCCCGGCATGATGATCCACGAAGGGATCCCCGGACATCACCTCCAGCTGAGCTGGGGGGCGCTCCATCCTTCGCTGATCCGCAAGCACATCGACGCCATGGACCACGCCGAGGGCTGGACCACGATGCTCGAGGACTACATGCTCGATGTTGGCTACGTCGCTGGCTTGGAGGACGAAGTGCGCTTCACCTCAAAGCGGGACATCGCGCGGATCGGCGCTCGCGTCGCCATAGACCTGTTCTTCATGAGCGGGGACAAGAGCTACCTCGAAGTCGGCGTGAAGTGCGATCTGAGCAGCGAGGATCCCTTCGTTTCCGCAGGCAATCTGCTCTTCGCTGTGACCGGCTTCGTCCCCGGCCGCGTACAGGCAGAACTCAACTGGTACTCCCAGGAGCGCGGCTACCCGCTCTCCTACCTCACCGGTAACCACCTGGTGTGGTCCTTGAAACGCGAACTGGAGCAGGCCCAGCGAGGCAAGCTGGAGGGCCGCGATCTCGACCGCAAGTTCCACCAGATCTACCTGGAGTCGGGGAACATGCCCGTCTCCTTCTTGCGACGTGTGTTCGCGCACCGAGGGCTCCTCGGGTGAGGCCTCGAGTCGAGCTGCGCCCGGCGACCTCGGACGACTCCGAGCTGATCTTTGAGTTGATCACCGAGCTGGCGGTCTATGAGCGCGAACCTGACGCCGTCGAAACCACACCTGAGCTGCTGCGGGCTCAGCTCGCGAGCGACCGCTGTCCGTTCGAGTGCCTGATCGCCGAGCTGGACGGTCGCCCCGCTGGTTTCGCGCTGTTCTTTCAGAACTACTCCACGTGGAAGGGTCGGCCGGGCCTGTACCTTGAAGACCTCTACGTGAAAGAATCCGCAAGGAAATCAGGTGTGGGCGGCGCGCTCTTGGTGGCGCTCGCGCGGATCGCGATCGAGCGCGAGTACGCCAGAATGGAGTGGTCGGTGCTCGACTGGAACCAGCTGGCGATCGATTTCTACAAGAGCCTTGGGGCGCTCCCGATGAGCGAGTGGACGACGTTCCGCCTCACCGGCGCGGCGCTGAAGCAACTCGCGGAACGTGAGACAGGCGCCGGCTGAATCGAACACGCATCCAGGCGCTCAACCACATGGAAACACTACAGGCGCGTTTTCACTCCCAGGGATGACAGTCGCTCGAGCCTCGACTCCTGGGTTGAAGCAGCGAGGTGCGAACGATACTGTCCACCGCGCTTCACGACCTCCGGAGGGACCATGCTTCGACGACTTCCCGCGCTGTTCTCAGGCCTCGCCACGCTCACGGTGCTCGCTTCCAACGCCCAGGCATCGGAGCCGCGGGCTCACGACGGCTTCTATTTTTCCGCAGCCGGGGGCCTGGGCTATCTCGCTTCCAGCGTCAGCGTGAAGCCGCGGCCCCCCGGTAACCCCGACATCGGCGCGAGCGGCATGGGCTTCGCTGGAATGCTGCTGCTGGGAGGCACCCCGGCACCCGGCCTTGTGATCGGCGGTGGCATGATGGGTGGCCACTTTTCGAAGCCCAGCGTGAAGTACGGAGACGCCGAGAGCGACGCGGACGACCCGTTCGTCCTGAGCCTCACGGGAGCGTTCGTCGACTACTACTTCGATCCTGGCGCCGGCCTGCATGCGCTCGCGATGCTCGGGTTCGTGGCGCTCGATCCAGCGAGGGGCGGAGACGACTATTCGACTGGCGGTGGCCTCGCACTGGGCCTCGGCCACGACTGGTGGGTGGCCGATGAGTGGAGCCTGGGTCTGATGGGTCGGGTCCAGATCCTCGCTACGTCCCTCGAGAAGGATGGGGTGACGAGCAAATACACCACCTTCGTTCCCGCGCTGACCTTCAACGTGGTCTACCACTGACGCGCACGGGTGCTGCGCCCGGCGCGCAGGCGACGCCCCCGTCGGAAATCCACGTTCACGTTGAGCGCACGCCTGGAGTGACCATTTCCCTGATGGGACGCAAGTATTCGACCGCCGTCTTCGCGATTTCCGCAGCGCTCATCTCCTTGGCGCTGCCCCGCAGCGTACTGGCTGCCCCTAAGACTCACGATGGTTTCTACTTCAAGGGCGCGCTGGGCCTCGGCTACCTATCGAGCGGTATCCGTGAGGAACCGCACAACACTCCCTTCGGCGGCACGACCGCCAGCGGTATTGGCGCCAGTGGGCTCCTGTTCTTCGGCGGCACCCCGATGGAGCATCTCGTGCTCGGCGGCGGCACCACGGGAGGACATTTCGCGACGCCAAAGCTCAAGGATGGTGGATACGAAGCGGACGCCGAGCACGATTTCCTGTTTACCCTAACGGGGCCCGGCGCCGCGTACTACTTCGACCAGCACGGGGGAGTTCACGTGATCGGCCTCTGGGGCTTCGCGATGCTCGATCCGGGCACGGGGGGAGACACCTACGCCAAGGGCAGTGGAGCGGCGGTCGGCGCCGGCTACGACTGGTGGGTTGGGGACGAGTGGAGTCTGGGGATCCTGGGGCGAGTAGTGATGATGCGCACATCGACCGAGCTCGACGGTCATGACTACTCCCACAGCACGCTGTCACCCGCGGTCTTGTTCAGCGCTACCTACCACTAGAAACGTATCTCCACGTCTCCGCTTCGACCCATTTCACTCAGCGGCAGTCACTGAACACACTCTCGTAGAGCGCGCGCGCCACACGCTTGTGCCCCGCGGCATTCCAGTGAATATGATCCGTGGGGAATCGACGGTAACGTGGACACAGATCGCCAGGGCGAACCCCTGGTTTGTCGTCGCAAAGCAAAACGGGACCGAGATCCACCGCGTAGTCTGCCTCGCCCTGACTCGGTCGACTCCCAATCCACGAGTTCAGCTCGAGCGTCGCTTGTACCCGCGCATCGCGCACGCCACGCAGCAAGCCCCAAGGCGGCACCTCGACCGCGATGACCTCTACGCCGCGCGCATGCGCCTGACGGTACATGTAGCTCAGGTTGTCGCGGATGCGTCCGGTGCGAGCATCGGAGATCGAACCGGCGCTCAGGTCATTGATACCACCGAGTACGATCACGTGAGTGTACGCTGGGGGGTTCCTTGCGGCACCAACGCCGAATACGTCGTGCAGGAAGCGCCAGCGCATGTGCTCCGTGCGTTGCCCACCGACCCCGTAGGCGTCGAAGCGGCTCTGCGGGCAGCGCTTGGCGAGGTAGCTCAAGTAGCGTCCTCCACCCACACGAGTGTCGGTGAGGGAGTCTCCCACGGCTGCCACGACGTAGCGTCTCGGTTCCGGCCTGGGCGCGCTCAGCTCACAACGCGGAGCGCCGAACGCACTGAACCCCTTGCTGCGAGCCGCCGCAGGTGCGCTTGGCGCGGCCACCAGCGCGAACACCGCAGCAGCAAACCAGCCCAGGCCACGCTGGTGACGAGTACGCCCCGAGTCAGCTTGGGGGGCGTCGAGATCGCGCTGAGGGGACGCGCATCGCACCTGCATTAAGTAGCATGGGCGACCCGAGGCGGCCCAAAACGCCGCGTTGCTGCGTCGAGTCAAGAGGCTCGAAGAGCTGGACCCAGGCTCCAGTGACGTGACCGCGATCCGCACAATGCTGCAATCCTGCAGGGTGAAACGGCGCACGCGCAGCCCCGCGCTTTTGACTTCTGGCGCTAGATCCTTGTGGTAGCTTTCGCCGCGCAGTGTCACCGGTTTTGCTCGCTTCGGCGCGCACGGCGACACGCCAGGTTTTCACTCGGCGCGCACGGCGCCACTCGAACGTTCGCCAGGCGCTTCCGGCGCCTGCACACCGACCGCATTACCATATGGCAAAAAGGCAATCCCGACGCGGCTCTAGGGCCTCGACCAGGGATCAGGGACGACCGCGCCTCCAAGCTGCCTGGGCAGTGCACCTAACCCCCAAACCAGACTGTTAGTTCGCGTCAAGCTAGGCGCGAGAGAGATTCGGAGGACCCCGCGATGGGCGACGCATTCATCATCGACGCAGTTCGTACTCCCCGTGGTCGTGGCAAGGCCGGCAAAGGCGGGCTCAGCCACATCCATCCCCAAGAGCTGCTCGCGCAGACCCTGAATCAGGTCGCGGATCGCAACAAGCTCAACAAGGAAGACGTCTCGGACGTCGTCGCTGGTTGCGTCAGCCAGGTCAACGAGCAGGGCGCGTGCATTGCGCGCAACTCCGTGCTCGCCGCAGGCTGGCCCGACATCGTCACTGGCGTGAGCTTGAACCGCTTCTGCGGCTCGGGTCTGCAGGCGATCAACTTCGCCGCAATGGGCGTAATGAGCGGCCAGCAAGACCTGGTGATCGGTGGCGGCGTCGAGAGCATGAGCCGCGTCACCATGGGCAGCGACGGCGCGGCCATGGACGGCAACAACATGCAGCTGCGCGAGAAGCTGTTCCAGGTTCCCCAGGGAATCAGCGCTGACCTGATCGCCACCATGGACGGCGTGACCCGCGAGCAGGTGGACCAGTTCGCCGTGGAGAGCCAGAACAAGGCCGCCAAGGCGATCGCTGAGAAGCGCTTCGCCAAGAGCCTGTTCGCCGTGAAGAACCAGGACGGCAGCGTCGCGCTCGACCACGACGAGCATCCTCGCGCGGGCACCACCCTCGAGAGCCTCGGCGGACTGAACGCCTCGTTCGAGGCGATGGGGGCCGCACCCATGGGCCCGAACGGCGAGACGCTGGATCAGCTCGCGCTCAAGCGCTACCCCGACGTCGCCAAGATCAACCACGTGCACCACGCAGGCAACTCCAGCGGCATCGTGGACGGCGCCGCGGTGGTGCTGTTGGCGAGCGAAGACTACGTGAAGCAGAGCGGCCTCAAGCCCCGCGCTCGTATCCGCGCGATGGCGACTGCAGGCGCGGAGCCCGTCATCATGCTCACCGCCCCGACGCCGGCTTCCGAGCGCGCGCTGAAGAAGGCAGGCATGAAGCCCAGCGACATCGATCTGTGGGAGATCAACGAGGCCTTCGCCGTCGTGCCGCTCAACACGATCCGTCGCCTCGAGATCGATCCCGCGAAGGTGAACGTCAACGGCGGGGCCATCGCCCTCGGCCACCCCCTCGGCGCGACCGGTGCGTGTCTCCTCGGCACCGCCCTCGACGAGCTCGAGCGCTCCGGCAAGAGCACCGCGCTCATCACGCTGTGCATCGGCGGCGGCATGGGGATCGCGACCATCATCGAACGCGTCTGAAACGCTCAGGCCCCAGCCAGCGACGCCTGGAGCGCCGGTCCCCAAACGGACCTGGCCTTCAGGCGTTTCGCATTTCACCCCGATTCCCGTGCTGCAAATGCGATCAGCGTATCCGCGTCCAGGTTTGGGGGTGAGACGCGCCGCACGGTCACCCAGGCTGCCACGCCACACCGCGCAAGGTGCGCCAAACGGGCTATTTTTGGCTCTCGCCGCAGATTCAGCGCTCCAAGGGGTGGCGCACTCAGGAGGCGGACTTACGCTCTTGGGAGCCGGCGACTTCGGAGACACGACGTGTCCAACCCACACGCCGCCCCATCCCAACAGCTCCACGCGATATCCGCCAACCCAACCCAAAGCCTGGCACTCCGGTGCCGTCGCGTGGCCCGAAGTCGTCGGCGCCTTTTTTGTGACTGGTCCGCTGGGCGAAACACGCCGAACAAAACTAACAAGATCCCCTCCAGCGACATTTGTTTGTCGGCTACGAAATAAACCCCTCCAATCACCGAAGCCCAATAGGAACCCCTGAAACCCACCCAAGCAGGACGTTGAGAAGCAACCTGCTAGAGCGACTGGACACCTGACATGTTTGACCGCATCCGAGCCTCCTGGCGGTTCTTCCGCGACCCCGCATCCTTCCAGGGCGAGGCCCCGCCGCCCGCGGGCGTGTGGCTTGGCATGATG
>JAUILJ010000300.1 GCA_030433055.1 Polyangia bacterium | reverse complement strand
AGGATTGACATCCCCAGTCCGCTCATGACTCGCGGGATCTCGTTGTGCCCCACGTACACCCGGCGACCGGGCCGTGACACGCGACGCAGCTTGCGGAAAGCAGGCGTGCGCTCACGGTCGTACTTGAGGGCCAAGATGATTGAGGGCTTACCCAGCACCTCTTCAGTACGCACGTCGGCGATGTAGCCTTCACGCTTGAGGATCTCGGCGATGCTCTTCTTCATTTTGGAGAGGGGCATGCGCGTTGTCTCATGATGCGCGAGGGCAGCATTGCGAATGCGTGCCAGCATATCTGCGATGGGATCCGAAACCATGTTCGTTCCGCTCCTTACCAGCTTGCCTTGGTTACGCCCGGCAGCTCCCCACGGAGCGCCATCTGCCGAAAGCAGATGCGGCAAAGATTGAAGTCCCTGTAGACCGCCTTGGACCGTCCACACACGCGGCAACGATTCACGAACCGCACCTTGAACTTCGGTTCACGGTTCAACTTTGCCCACTGACTAGCGCGTGCCATTTCTTGCTCCTGGCCTTACTTCCGGAAAGGCATGCCGAACAGGTCGAGAAGCTCTTTGGCCTCCTCGTTCGTGTTCGCAGTCGTCACGAAGGTGACGTTCATGCCTTTGACAGAGTCCACTTTGTCGAAATCGATCTCGGGGAAGATAATCTGCTCCTTGAGACCGAGCGTGTAGTTGCCCGCGCCATCGAAGGCGCGCGGGCTGGTGCCGCGGAAGTCACGAACACGGGGGAGCGCCAGACTCATCAGGCGATCCATGAACTCCCACATGCGTGCTCTCCGCAGGGTAACCTTGACGCCAATGGGCATCCCTTCGCGGAGCTTGAATCCGGCGATGGACTTCTTGGCGCGGGTGACCACGGGCTGCTGCCCGGTGATCTTGCGAACCTCTTCGACGGCGGAGTCGATGACCTTCGGGTTACCCACCGCCGCGCCCAGGCCCATGTTCACCACGATCTTCTCGAGGCGCGGAACCTGATGGATGTTCTTGTACTCGAAGCGCTTCATCAGGGCGGGCACGACCTCTTTGTCGTACTTTCCCCGCAGGCGCGCCGCAGTTGCTTGCTCGCTCATGACTTGACTGGCTCCGCGATCTCTTTGCCGCTCTTCACCGCAACGCGAACCTTCTTGCCGTCTTGATCCTTCACGCGGACGCGCGTGGGCTTGTCGCCCTCGGGATCGATCAGCATCACGTTGCTGGCATGAATCGGCGCCTCGACCTCGAGGATGCCGCCGGGCTGGTTGGGGGTGGCCTTCATGTGGCGCTTGATGAGGTTCACTCCCTCGATCACCACACGATCGCCGCGCAGCTGCTTGATGCGACCGCGGCGTCCCTTGTTGTTTCCGCTGGTGACGATCACGTCGTCACCGACTCTGAGCCGCTGCATCACAGCACCTCCGGAGCGAGGGAGATGATTTTCATGAAGCGCTTGTGGCGGAGTTCGCGAGCGACAGGCCCGAAGATTCGGGTGCCCACGGGCTCCTTCTGCGCGTTGATCAGGACGGCGCTATTGCCGTCGAACTTGATGTAGCTGCCATCGGCACGGCGATGCTCGCGAGCGGTGCGAACGACAACCGCTTTGGCGCGGTCACCCTTCTTCACCTTGCTGTTGGGCATGGCTTCCTTGATGGAGACCACGATGATGTCGCCCACCTTGGCGTAGCGACGGCCGGAGCCGCCGAGCACCTTGATGCACTGGACACGCTTGGCGCCGGAATTATCGGCGACGTCGAGAATGCTGAGAGCCTGAATCACGGTTCGCCTCCTACTCCTGAACGGGGCGCTCGATCAGCTTGGTCACCTTCCAGCGCTTCTCCTTGGAGAGCGGGCGGTGCTCAGTGATCTCGACGCGATCGCCGGCCTTGAACTCGTTGTTCTCGTCGTGCGCCTTGTACTTTTTCCGTACGCGAACGTACTTCTTGTACATCGGGTGCATCTTGAAACGCGTCACCTCAACGACGACGGTCTTGTCCATCTTGTCGCTGGTGACGCGACCGATCAGACGACGACGGAAGCCGCGGTTCGGATCGTGCTGCTTCACAGCTGAGTTTTCTGCGTTCACGACTCGGCTCCTTCACCCGCGGCTGCGCGCTCGCTGAGGATCAGCTCGATGCGCGCGAGGTCTTTGCGAGTCTTCGAAATCAGGCTCGTGTCATCGAGCTGACTGGTGTGGTTCTTCATGCGGTAGCCGAAGCCGTCCTTCTTGAGTTGAGCCTTCAACTCGTTCAGGTCCTCGGTCGACCGCTCCCTCAGGTCCTTCGCCTTCATCACAGCACCCCACGAGCGAGGAAACGGCACGCGACCGGCAACTTGGAAGCTGCGCGGGTGAATGCAGCGCGAGCCACATCCTCTGGCACGCCACTGATCTCAAACAGAACCCGCCCGGGCTTCACAGGGGCGACCCAGTGGTCAACGGAACCCTTACCGGAACCCATGCGAACCTCGAGAGGCTTCTTGGTCACGGGCTTGTCGGGGAAGACACGGATGAAGAGCTTGCCCTGGCGCTTCACGTGGCGCGTGATTGCCATACGGCCAGCTTCAATCTGGCGAGCGGTCAGGTAGGCGGCGCCTACTGCCTGCAGCCCGAAGTCGCCGAAGGACACATCACTGCCCTTCCACGCGGTGCCGCGGTTGCGGCCCTTCTGCTGCTTGCGAAATTTGGTGCGCTTCGGAGAAAGCACGACTACCTCACTGGGGGATGCGGCGAGCTTTGCGCTGAAGCACCTCGCCCTTGAAGATCCAGACCTTGACGCCGACGATGCCAGCCGTCGTCTTGGCCTGAGCCAAGCCGAAGTCGACATCCGCGCGCAGCGTGTGCAGGGGCACACGGCCCTCGCGGTAAGTTTCGATGCGTCCCATGTCCGCGCCGCCCAGACGGCCAGCACAGCGGATACGCACACCCTTGGCGCCGAACTTCATCGCGGTGCTCAGGGCCTTCTTCATTGCCCGGCGGAAAGCGATGCGGCGCTCGAGCTGTGTCGCGATGTTCTCAGCGACGAGCTGGGCGTTCGTCTCCATCTTGCGCACCTCTTGCACGTCGATGAAGACCTCGTTCTCGGTGAAAGCCTGGACACCGGGGAACTTCGTCTCGCCCTTTGCAGCCGAGTCGAGGTTGCCGCTCTTCAGGATCTCGATGCCTTTGCCACCCTTGCCAATCACCATGCCCGGGCGGGCGGTGTAGACGATGACCTTGGCCTTGTTGGCAGCGCGCTCGATCTCCACCGACGCCACGTTGGCGTTGTAGAGGTAGTCCTTGACGGCGCGCTTGATGCGCACGTCCTCGTGCAGCCACTGCTTGTAGTTCTTGTCCTCGTACCACTTGCTCGTCCACGTCTTGATGACGCCTAGACGAAAGCCGTACGGATGCGTTTTTTGTCCCATAACGCTTCGTTGCTCTCTGGTTCAGGCCAGTAGTAGGTCAGCGCGCGTCGAGTTCGACGTGGATGTGGCTGACGCCCTTTTCAACGCGGGTTGCCCGACCCATCGCACGCGGCCGCCAACGGCGCATGTTCTGGGTTGGCCCCTTGTCGACGGTCACCTTGCTGATGAACAGCGAGTCGGCGTCGACACTTGGATTGCTCACGCGCGCGTTCGCGACGGCGCTGGCAATCAGTTTCTTTACGATCGGCGCGGCAGCCTTCGGGGTGAACTCCAGGATCTGGAGTGCCTCGGCTGCGTCTCGACCACGGACGAGGTTAGCGATGATCCGCGCCTTACGCGGACTGATACGCTGAAATCTCGCTATAGCTTCACTGATCATCTCGACAGTTTCCTCTGAGAGACACGTCGACCCTGGGGACCGGCGAACCGGTGCCCCAACATCACAGCCAGGATCCCGGTTGCACGCTGGGGGCCCGAGGGCCACTTGCGCGCCGCCGAAGGGCGGCTGTTGGAGGCGGTCCAACCACGATTAGTTGGGGCCTCCGAAAAGGGGTCGCCTTACTAGCAAACAGACCTAGACCGTGCAAGCGCGATGATTTGTTTTGATTACAATGACTTCCCGAACAGCTGTTCAGGTCGTCCTCGCGCTTTCTGGTGTCGCCGCGGGGAAACTCGAGCCCCGGCAGAGCCGGATGAGTTCACCTCGCTGCGCGCCCAAGACTGCCGAAGGGCAGGCTCGGTCTTGAGGATGGCGGGCGCATCTGCCTCCATCCCAGCCGGGGATCAAGCTCTTTCACGGTTTTTCGCGTTTGCGCTCAATGGGGGCGGCGAATCACCACGGATCGAGGGGAATCAACCCGTACCCCCTCACCTCACACCGCCACTCGCCGAGGATTTTGTCCGCGGGCGTGGGGGGAGAGTCGCGCTGTGCGCGTGACTCAATCCGCTCCATGGCACTGCCTCGGTTCAAGTCGCCGGGTGAATCCTTTGCCGCCGTGGGGGAATGCGGTGAAGGTGAGGTCGTATCACTTCGTCAGACGTTCGGTCGTTCGCTCGACTCGTCGAGGCACGCTGGTTGCAGCGCAACGAATCGGGCCAACGCCCCCCACTACCTCTGAGCAACCGCCACTAGCTTGGGAGAATCAGCATGAAGCACAGTATTTTCGCTTGGTCCGCAGTCGCCCTATTCGCCTCGAGTTCGCTCGTGGGCTGCGTCGTCGAAGAAACGGACGTCAATAACCGTGACGGTGGTGTCGCGGGCAAAGGCTCGGGGGGCAACGGCGCCACGGGGGGGACCAGCACTGCCGGAACCGGCGGTAGCAGCGCAGGAAGCGGCGGGACCGCTGGCGCGACCGGCGGGACCGGAGGCAGCAGCGGCGGGACTGGTGGCACCACTGGCGGGACCGGAGGCACCACTGGCGGGACCGGAGGGACCGGCGGCGCGAGCTGCTATGGGGACACCGCGTCGACTACCCCAGACTGCGCCAATCTCCCCTACGCCTCCACCCAGTGCGACGACAACGGCACCACAGTGCCCGCCTATGGGAACGTCGTCTGCCAGTACTCCAAGCTGTACGCACGGGATGGAGTCTTCGAGGGGGTCTACGACTGCCTGAATGCGCTCAGCGGCGACGCATGCTCCACCACCCACGACGCGGCCGCGAACGACTGCTACGCGAACGCATTCGGGAACGCCTGCCCTGCAAGCATGGTCGCGACCTGCGACCAGTACGAGGAAGCCTGCACGGGGCTGAAGGCCGACTGCGAGTCCATCATGGACGGCTATAGCCAGGCGGCCCAGCAGCAGATCAAGGACTGCTTCAACGCGGGGACGGGCGCTTGCGCCGACGACTTCGCAGAGTGCGTGGCCGATCCAACCGCCAACACCAGCAGCAACTGAGCTCCTGGCAGTTGTGCTTGCTCGCGAGGCGCCGGAAACGGCGCCTCGCGGCGTTTTGTTCTGCGCACCTGCTCGTCGGGCGAAGCGGCACCTGGTTCGCCTCCCCCCCCCAAACCCCGAAACTGCGCCAGGTCGGCTATTGACCAGGATTCGATAGAAGCGGAGACTGTCCCGGATGCAGCCCGCCGAGCCGGGCACACTCAGCGTCTTCCGGCGAGCGGGGCGTGAGCACAGAGAAACGGGGAATTCGATGAAGCAGTTCAAAGGTCGGGTTGCGGTGGTGACAGGGGCGGCGAGTGGCATCGGTCGAGCTACTGCGCTGGAGCTTGCGAGCGCAGGATGTCACCTGGCGCTCGCTGACTTGAACGAAGCAGGCCTTGATTCCGCGCGAAAGCAGGCTGAGGCGCTCGGCGTGAGGGTCACGACCCATCAGGTCGACGTCTCGGACCTCGGCGCGATGGAGCAGTTCGTCGCGGAAGTCGTGGCGGCCCACGGGGGCGTCAACATCCTGATCAACAACGCGGGGGTGGCAGCCACCTCGGCATTCGAAGAGCAGAAGCTGAGCGACTACGAGTGGCTCGTCGGCATCAACTTCTGGGGCGTGGTGTATGGCTGCAAGCTGTTCCTGCCCTATCTGAAACAGGCTGACGAAGCCCACATCGTGAACATCTCGAGCATGTTCGGCCTGACCGGGATCCCGACTCAGAGCGCCTACTGCGCGACCAAATTTGCCGTACGCGGCTTCACCGAGTCCTTGTGGGTGGAGCTGAGTCCCCACGGAATCGGTGTTACGTCGGTGCACCCTGGGATGATCGCCACGAACATCGTGCGTGCTGGGCGGATGAGCAAGAACGAGGAGTACCAACGCGCAAAGGTGGTTGAGCGCTTCGAGAGCCAGGGCATGCCGCCGTCACGCGCTGCCAAGTACATCACGAGGGCGATCCGTCAGGGCCGCCAGCGGCAGCTGATCGGGCTCGAGGCACACGTCACGGATTGGCTGCGCCGAGCGGCGCCCGCACTGAGCATGCATCTCGTGAAGGCCATCTACCGGTTCGGCTATCGACAGCGTCAAGCCGACTCGGGCGCCGAGCGAGCAGCCCCAAGCCCCGAGATCTCCAAAGAAGCCCTCAACTAGCGCATCGGCGGGCCTCATCCCCCCGCTGTCGGCTCACGCATACTGGATTCGGACGCCGGCTGCTCGCGCTGATAGCCCCAACGCAACGGCACCAAGGGGCACCAACCGATCGATGTGGGTCCGGCTTCGCCGTTGACCTACCGATGGCTTGATCTTGGGGCGCGAGTTGAGGACAACTCTCGGCGCCATGGCGATGCCCGAGGACTTCGAAGTCGAGAGCCTGTACACCCCCGACCAGTGGTACGTGGACGATGTCCTCGAAGTCACGCCCGAGCGGGTGCGGGCCGTCACAGACACGTCGAAGCTCGGCGCCGTCGTGAGCGCTCAAAAGCCGTGGCCAGGGCAGCCCAAGCACGTCCCAGGGATCCTGATGATCCAGATCACCGGCACGCTGGGCAACCTCCACGCGGTGTACGCGTTGGGGTTGCGCATGACCGAAGGCTGGGTCGGATTCGGCACTCACATCCACGAAGCCAGTTTTCGTAACCTCGGGGAAATAGGGCCGCCTGTAGAGCTCGAGCTCGTGGCAGACAAGGTCAAGGCCGTACGGGGGCAGACCTTCGCGAAGTACAGCTTCCGCTTCGAACAGGCCGGGAAGCTGCTCTACACATCCAAGCAGACGGCCGTGTGGACTCGCAACGTGCCCGCCTGAGGTCGAATCGAGCCACACCCGAGAGGGCCCTCGCGGCCGCCAACCCGAGTCGCCTTCCCCAACGCACAAGGCCAAGACTGAGCGAGAAACGAAAAAGGCCTCCAGTTTCCGGGAGGCCTTTTTCTTTGCGGATATGACGTGATGAGTAAGAGCTCAGCGGCCCTTCTTCTTCTTGTCGCCCGCGTGGCCGTTGAAGGTACGAGTCGGCGCGAACTCGCCGAACTTGTGACCCACCATGTTCTCGGTGACGAACACCGGAACGAATTTACGGCCGTTGTGTACGGCAAACGTCAGGCCCACCGCTTCGGGGTAGATGGTCGAGCGGCGTGACCAGGTCTTGATCACTTTCTTGGAGTTGGCTTCCACCGCCTCCTGGATCTTCCTCATCAGATGCCCGTCGATGAACGGGCCCTTCTTCACGCTACGGGGCATTACTTTTGCTTCCTAGTCTTGACGATCATCACGTCGGTCCGCTTGTTCTTGCGGGTCTTCAGGCCCTTGGCCAGCTGACCCCAGGGTGAACAGGGGTGACGACCACCGCTGGTGCGGCCCTCACCACCACCCATCGGGTGATCGACGGGGTTCATCGTCACGCCGCGGTTGTGGGGGCGACGGCCGAGCCAGCGAGCGCGGCCAGCCTTGCCCAGGTTGACGTGCTGATGCTCGGAGTTCGACACCGTTCCCACGGTGGCGCGGCACTCCAGGTGGACGCGGCGCACCTCGCCCGAAGGGAGCTTCACCTGACCGTAGTCGCCGTCCTTGGCCATCAACTGAGCTGACACACCGGCGGAGCGAACCAGCTGGCCGCCCTTGCCCTTGCGGAGCTCGATGTTGTGGATCGCCGTGCCGACGGGGATGTCCCGCAGACGCAGCGAGTTGCCGGGACGAATGTCCGCGTTGCGACTCGAGATGACCGTGTCGCCCTGCTTGAGGCCGTCGGGGCACAAGATGTACGCCTTCTCCCCATCGGCGTAGTGCAGGAGAGCAATACGCGCGGTGCGGTTGGGATCGTACTCGATGTGAGCCACCAAGGCGGGGACACCCACCTTGCGACGCTTGAAGTCGATGATGCGGTAGCGCTGCTTGTGACCACCCCCACGGAAACGCGTCGTGACGCGCCCATAGTTGTTGCGGCCACCGGACTTGCTGATCGGCGCAAGCAAGCTGCGCTCGGGCTCGTCACGGGTGACGTCGGCAAAATCGCTGACCGTGTAGAAGCGACGCCCCGGGGACGTCGGCTTGCTCTTACGGATTCCCATCGGTCTATTCCTCGTCCTGATCGTCGGTATCCGACTCGTCGAAGAACTGGATGTCGTGGCCC
>JAUILJ010000299.1 GCA_030433055.1 Polyangia bacterium | reverse complement strand
AAGACGACGGCGCGGTCGCGATCCTCGGCCCGGCGGACACGACCTACGTGACCACCATCACCCGGGGCGACCTCGATGGGCCCAATCAGGGCCTCCGAGATGTTTCTCTGAGGAAATTGGATAGTCACGGGGTGGTGATCTGGGCTACGCAGTTCGGCACAGCGAGCGACGACACCGGGGGATCTCTGGCCACGAACGCGAGCGGCGACGTGTGGATCATGGGTACCACCAGCGGGGCCCTCGAACCCGGCGATGCGCTGGCGACAGAGGGCAGCCTGAACGCGTTCATTCGCAGGTACTCCGCTGAAGGGGTGCTGCAGTGGACCCGGCAGCTCGGAGCAGAGGACGGGATCCATGGGCGCGTGCACGTCGACGAGTCAGGCAACGCGATCATCATCGGCATGGTCGATGGGGCGTGGTGGGGTAACCCTGCAGCGGGGTACTACGCGAGCTACGCTGCCAAATTCGACACGAGTGGCCATCTGCTCTGGAGCACCCTCCTGGCCTCCGACGATCGTGGCTCGTTCAACGGGTCAACGCTGGACGCCGCAGGCAATCTGTTGACCGTGGGAGTGGTCAACGGCCCAGGCGACTCCACGAGCCCAATCATCCTGACGTTGGGTCCCGACGGAAACGAGATCAGTCGAGAGCTGCTCCCCCTACCCGGCCAGCTTCCCCTGACCTTCGAGCTGGGCAGCTCCGGCGAGCGCTACATCGTATCCATGGACAAGGACTCGACGCGCTTCCTGAGCAAGTTCGACGCGAACGGGACGCTGGTTTGGCAGCAGACCGCGAGCTCGGACCCGACTGCTCTGCTCCCCTTGCCCGGCGGTAAGTCGGCCGTCCTCGATCGGTTGAATAGTGACCTGAACCTCACGGTCCTCAACAGCGACGGTAGCCCGTTCAGCGAGCGCCAGCTCGCAGACGGCTTCGCTCACCTGTACAGCACCGACGTCTCAGCCCAGGGCTCACTACTGCTGGCGGGCGACACCGACGGGGTGGTTTACGGGAAGTCGCCCAGCGGCGGCGTCGATGCCTGGGTACTGAAGCTGGATGCGGACGCGGTGACGGGCACTCCCTGAGCGTCGTCCCGCTCAGCGAAGCGCGAGGGACTCACACACCGGGTGATGAGTTTCCTCGCGGTTTGCCTTGGGGCGCACCAGCGCTCGTCCTGACGGTCAACCCTGGAAGGTCGCGTCCGCCAGCTTGCAGATGAACTTGCGGCTGGTGTTCCTGCAGGCTTCCTGGATCAGGTTGCAGCCGATCTCCGCCATCGGGTCGTACCCCCGCCGGGCGTCGTTCCTGCGGCAGTAGTCTGATAGCTGACGGCACGCGCGGTCGTCCCCCGCTTCACACGCGGGGCCAAGCAGCCAGGCCTCGAGCCGCTCGAAGTCCCCGCAGGCGTCTTGCCTACCCCCATCACAGGCCTTCCTCAGCGCGGACCGCGCAGCGGCTGGCTTCTTGGGAAAGCCGTTGTCTCCCCAGGCATAGGCAAACGCGAGATGGTGGCACGAACTCAGCCAGCCTCCATCACAGGCCTTGTTCCAGTAGCGCTCAGCACCCGCTGGGTTCTTGCGCGATACCGCGAGGTAAGCCGCCGCGTCGCAGCCGTTCAGCTCCCCGCGCTCGCACGCCTCGGCGAAGATCGCAGCGCGCTGGGCGTCGGAGCCGTTCGCCGTGCAGGCCGTGCGGTGCCCCCCTTTGCACGCGCGCTCGATCAACTTCTCACCGCGGGCCCGCTCGTCTTCCTTCTCGCTTCCCATCACCACGAGGCCCCACTGGTAGCAGCCGAGCATGCTGCCGGCTTCGCACGCGCGTCGATACAGATCCGTGGCCAGCGCGGCGTCCTCTTCGGTGTAGCCCTCGTCGTACATCTGCGCGCGGTTCACGCAGCCGTTGGGCTCACCAGCAGCACACGCCTTCTCGAACAACGCCTCCGCGCGCTTGGGGTCCTTCGGCACGCCATCGCCCCGAGTCGCCATCACGCCGAGGTTGTTGCAGCTGCCGCCGTGGCCTTTGTCACACTGCTGAGTGCAAGACGCGGAGTCGCCGTAGGTGCACAGGAAGCGCTCGTCTTTCTGCTTCTTAGCGGCCACACAGGCGCCAGATTCCGCAAGGATATAGCCCGTGGGGCAGGTGGCCTCGTTGATCTGCACGCCGCCCTTGCTCTCCCCGTCACCCGCGCCACCGAGAGCGCGCAGCTCGAGCCGCAGCACAGCGCTACACTGGTCTGGCGGGCTGTTGTCGGTCAACTTCGCGCGACCACAAGCTGTCGGGTCGCCGTCCCGGTGCTTGGCCAAGCGTGCGCTCGCGCTCTCCGCTGAAGTGCCGGCGCCGAAGATTTGCGCGGCGGCCTTGGCCTGGCCGTGTTCACTGGTGCTCATGGCGAACGCCCCCACGAACACGCCTCGCACGAAATGTGTTGCCTCACGGCAACTAGAATCGAGCCCGGCGCTGGGAATGCTCGGCGTATCGGTGCGCCTCATCCCGACCATCAGCATCGCCAGATCGAGGGAGGCCGCCGCGAGCTCGCTCTTCAGCTCACCCGCCAGCTGCAGGCCGGTCAGCGGCAGGTTCACCGCCAGCTCGTTGCGATCGCGCAGCGCGACCACCTCTTGCTTGCTCGTGACCCCGACGTACCCATAGCTGCCCTTCACCGTGCAGTCGGGCAGCACCTTCAGCTGCTTGCAGTCGTAGCGCACCAGGGCCACCCCAGCGCGCATGTTCGCCTCGAGCACCGTGCGCTCCTCGGGCGGCAGATCCACCGCCAGCGGCCGCGCGTAGTCGCTCACCGAACTGCAGTCCAGCGCCTGCTCATCCAGCGCCTGGTGAGCGGTGTAGGGCGACGGCTTGACGATCTCCCCGGGTGTCGCGCCCCCGCAAGCGATGGTCAGCGCGCACGCACTCCAGGCGCAATACCTGAACATCCCCGAGGTCTATCTGGATCACCGGGCCGGAGCAAATCGGGACCCCGTGGCGTGAAGGATCCCACCATTTCCAGCCGCTCGAGCTTGTTTCGGGGGGAGGAGCCACGCAGCTGCCGCTTGCGGGCGGCGTTGCCCTGGGCAGCTAGTACGGGCCGCGCCCCGGCGTGGCGCGTTGGCACTCGGAGGCCATCGCTCGTCGCTGCCGAGGCCGCACAACACCCCATGGCTGCACTTCCGCACGGTAACTGGAGGAGGGCCCGCACCCGGGCCGTGTCGGGCGCGGCTGTCCGTCGCGGGATACCCGGCGGCCGCTCCAGCTTTCACGGCTCGTGCAGCGCCAAGCCACCCATCAGCGAGGTCGGACGCCTGGACGGAGGTGACGTGGGCTCGCATAAGCAGCACCTCTGGGCGCGCTTCCCGTACAACACGCAGCATGCGCGTCCTCAAGAGCACCTTCATCAGCACCGGCCTGCTCGTCGCGTCGAGCTTTTTGGTTCACTGCGGCGGAAAGACCTCCGAGACCTCCATCAGCGCTGGCGGCTCGATGGGCGCCGGCGCTGCTGACACGGGCGCAGGCGGCTCCGGTGCAGGCGGCTCCGGTGCAGGCGGCTCCGGTGCAGGCGGCTCCGGCGCGCTGGACGGTGGCTCGCCGGACTCCGGTACGGTCGATTCCGGGCCGCCCGACGCTTCACCGCAAGACGCGGGCCCGGACGTGTACCCCACGGACGCGGGAGATCCCGAGCGCGCAGCCCTGGTCGCGGCGTGGGAGACCATCCAGCGGGACTACTGCCAGACCCTCGCGCATTGCTGCGCCGCCGAGGGCAAGAGCTACAGCCAGGCCAAGTGCGAGGCGGCGATCACGGCGGAGGCCAACAAGCAGCTGAACCAGGTGGATAGCCACCGCGCCCAGGGCCATCACCTCGACTTCCAGCGCCTGGCGGCCACGGTCGCAGCGTATCGAGACACCACTCAGACCTGCGCCGACGGCGATCCCGTCGACAAGGCGCGCTACTGGGTGGGCGAGCAGCCGCTCGGCACTCAGTGCGACTACCCCGAGTACTGCGCACAGGAGCCTGGCGCCTACCAGATGACGTGTAGCTACACGAACCCAGCCCACGACCAGAGCTGCACCGCGATCTACATCGCGAAGCTCGGCGAGAGCTGCAACGCAACCTGCGCCATACTCCACGAAGCCTGCTCCTACGCTCCCGACAAAAGCTTCACCCAGCGCACCTGCCTCTATCAGGACAACCTGTACTGCGACGAGACGGTCTTCAAGTGCGCGACCCTCGCCGGTGATGGCGATTCCTGCGCATCGGTTCCCTGCGGATTAGGACTCATCTGCAACCCGACCACTGAGCGCTGCGTCCCGCTGCCCAAGGCGGGCGAGCCCTGCCCCGGCCTACGCTGCGACTCGAACAGCTGGTGTGGCGGCCCCAACTGCGTCCCCAAGGGCGCCGACGGCGACGCTTGCAACTACGAGATCGAGTGCCAGGCGGGCGGCTGCGGCTGGAAGGGCTGTGGCAGCGGGCCGGAGCCAGCGTGGTTTGGCTACTGCGAGTAAACCTGCGGTAGCTCCCGGTCCCCGAGCCCGGGCGCATCGCCGCCCTTCGAGCGCGGCATTTCAGTTCGCGGGCAGCGCAGCTCACGGCCGCTTCGCCCAGGCTTCAGGCTGGCGGCGAGCGACGGCAACCGCTACACGTCGGGTGTGATGCGTGCCCGCTTCGCTCCGTTGCTCTTCGCGTTCCTCGGCGCTTGCGGCGCTTCCTCACCCCCAGAACCGGCGGCTCCGGATGCTCGGACGGAGTCGGCGATTGCCGTTGAGGACGACGATCCAGCGCCGACTGCGGGCGCGCCAACCGTGCGCGATGCGACGGGAGCGTTGAGCTTCGTGCGGGAGCTGTGCGCGGCAGCCAAGCGGGAAGACTGGCAATACGTCCAGGCGCACGCCCAGCTGCCGCTCAGAGGTCAGGAGCAGGTGGGCACCGAACAGCAGCCGCTGCGAGTTGGGGGCGTGCTGGGAGAGGACAAGCCACAGCAGGTGCAGCACCGCGCGGTGTGCAAGTACCTCAAGGAAACGACCAAGGCGCTGAGAGACTTCGAGCTCGAAGCGGACGAAGCGCACGGCGTGGTCACGCTGAACGGGCAGGACTACCGGCTCACGATCGCGTTGAGCCCGCCGCAGCTCGTCGAGCAGAAGCTGCTCGTTCGCAAGCCGACCCCCACCAGCCTGGCTCCGGTGTTCGCGCCGCTCCCGATCGTGGTGAGCGTAGAGGGTCGCGGGCAAGAGGCAGACATCGAGCGCTTCCTGGCCGCCCTGGTCAAGGAAGAGCTGGATCAACGCCCGAACTGCGCCCGCATGCAGGCCGCGAGAGATCCCGTGAGCCTGTCGCTAGCCATCGAAGTGCGCACCAGGCCCAAGCGCGTACCTCGGGTCGACCTGTACGCTTCCACGGTTGCGGACGCGCGCTTCCTCGCTTGCTTGCAGTCTCAGCTGGTGCCGGTGCTCGAGCGGGCGCTGGCGCGCCCCAGGGAGACCAAGGTCTACAAGCTGTGGACGATGATCGGCATCGTGGTGAAAGACGACAGCGCCCACGTGGACTCCGTGATCCTGGGCCCAGGGGAGTGACTCCGCGCGGCCAGTAGCGAGCCTCTAGCTCCCAACCAACCGCACGGAATCGCGAAGTCGTGCTACGCTCCCAGCGCCTCACTTCGCCGCCAAACCCAAGATCGGCCTCCAGTACAGATCACAAGCCTGAGCGTTGAATCCGAAGGTGCAGGCGCTGCCTAGCGCCGAGCACGCTTCACGGTCGCCACCTTCGCAACGCTGCTGGCAGGCGGGTAGATCACTGGTGCAGGAGCTTGCGCTCGAAGCCGCGGGAGCGGCGGCCACCGCGGGAGCAGGCGAGCCCGGGGCTGCCGGGGGCGCCCCAGGCGCGGGTTGAACCGGCGCCGCGCCAGGGACGCAGCCGTGCCCCGCACAGAGCTGAGCCAAGGGAGCCAGCTCCAGGTCGACGACCGCGCCGCACGCTGCCGCGCCCACACGGTCCGTCGCGGTCAAGTTCTGGCACCCGGGCAAGTCTCCCTGGCTGTTAAGAATCCCCGCGGAAGCATTCGCCTGCCCGGACACCACGCTGTTGTCCATGCGTCCCGACTGCACGGTGCTGGCTTGGAGTTGGAACGCACCAGTGGAGTAGCCCATGACGACGTGGGTCGCCCCAGCGCAAGCGCCGCGCAATACGGTGCGCGCCGTCAGCGAGCTGCTGTGATTCGCGACCGTGACGTCGCTGTAGCTGACTTCGCCGGACGCATCTCCTCGAGCGCCAATCCAGGGCATGTCCATCGCGGCCTGCGCGCTCAAGCGGGTATGCTTCCCGTGTTTGGTCGGCACCATATCGTTGGTCGCGTAGCTACTCACCCCCTCCACCTGACACGCAGGCAGCACAACGACTCGACAACCCTGCTGGCTCACCACGACAGGTCCTAACGCGGCTTGACTACGGGCGTTGGTTGGCGTCGCTCCACAGCGCGGGGAGCGGCAGCCCGGCGTCACACATCGCGCCCGCGTCCACCTGGGCGCTCAGGCTCGCGCGGCTGTTCACTCGCGCCAACCCACAACCGCTGGTGAACAGGCTCAGCACACCCACCAGCACGCACAGGCTCACCGTCATTCGCTGCTTCATCGCCTCGCCCCAACACCCCGTCACGCCAGTCATGCCGGCTCCTAGAGCAGCATGCGTGCCAGGCCATTTCTCCGCGTTTTCTCGGTTTTTCTGGGGGAGCGGAAACGCTGCGATCAGGTGATCAGGCGCTAGCGCTGATCGCGATCGATCAGAACTGAACGACCTGGAGCGCCATCACCACCACCACCAGGATCACCACCAGGCCCAAGAACAAACCCGCACCGACCGCGACCCCGATCCACACCGCGAGCGGACTGGTCGAGGTCGCCCGGGGTTCAGACGGCAGCGGTTCCGACGGGAGCGGCGCGGGCGACACGGGCACACTCACGCGCTCTTGGGGCAGGACCACGACCGGCAACGGCGAGGGAGTCCCGACGTATTCGTCCGTCACTCCGAGGCGGGGCTCCAGGTCGAGGTAACGGATCTCTCGCGTCTGGATCGGCTGGCGGTCACTGCCCGGGCTGCTGTCCATCAGCGACAGTCGCTCGAGCTCGCTGGGCTCGATGGGCAGCGTTACGGGCACCGGACTGCCGACACTCGCGTGCATCGCGTTCACCAGCGCCGCTCCCTTGGCGATGCGCCGCTCGGGGTTCAACTCCAGGCAACCGCGGAGCCAATGCTCGTAGCGTCGACCCTTGGCCTCGCACAACCAGCGATCCGGCGCCTTGCAGAGGCGACGGTAGGCCACCAAGAACTCATCGAGCCGCGCGTGTTCACTGAGCCCGGTTGGGTGCATCCCCAGGAGCAAGCGCCACGCCAGGACGCCAAATGCGAACACGTCGACGCGTGGCGCGCGGCTATTCCGGCTCGGATCCGGCGGCGCGGCAAAGAACGACGGATCGACGAGCTCGGGCGCGAGGTAGGGCGCCGTGCCTACGATGTGCCCGAGCTGCGTGAGCTTGAGCTGACCTTCGCTCGGTGTCGCGATGCCGAAGTCGATCAGGCGCGCGCGCGCCGGGGCCTGTGGATCCTCGAAGAAACGCTCGTCGACGATCACGTTCTCGAGCTTCACGTCGCGATGCACGATGCCGCGCTCGTGAAGGTAGCTCAGGGCATCAGCCAAGTGCTGCAAGACGCGTAACCCGAGCGCATCGGTCAGCCGGGGATCGTGTTGCAGGTCGCTCAGGGGTTGCCCCGCGACGAAGGTCACCACCAGTCCGAGCACTCCGTGCTCCAAGTCTTCGAACAGGCCGTGACAGGGCACGATGGACGCGTGTTTCAACGCGGCCAACTGGCGCGCCTCCCGGCGGAGGCGCTCGACTTGCGTCGGCCCAGCCAGCGCAATATCCACCAACTTCAGCGCCCGCGGAGCCTCGGGGAGCAGTGGATCGCGCACGCGCCACACACTCCCCTGCCCGCCTCTTCCCAGAGGGGCCAGGAGTTCATAGCGGTCTAGGCGCTGGCCGGCACAAAGTTGATCCATTGGACCATCGCGCATGGTCTACGATGTTGGGAGCGAGCGGAAGATGCGAGCGACCGAAGACTACGAGTTACCCGAGCTGCCTCCGAGCGAGGGCGGGATCCCTGCGCTCGTTGTCGCATTCCCTCGGTCTTCGGCGTTGCCGCTGCCAACTCTCAATCAGCCGCTCGGGCGCGCTTGGTTCGAATCTGTAGGAATTCAGGATTCCAAGGTCAGTCGAGATCACGTGCGGTTCAGCCGCGCCGGCGCGGTGCTGCAACTGGAAGACGTCGGGAGTCGCAATGGCACCTGGGTCAACGGGCACCGCCTGAGCCCGAATGTGCGCGTGCGCATCGATGACGGCGCGGTGCTGCGCATTGGGCGCACGCTACTGGTGTA
>JAUILJ010000298.1 GCA_030433055.1 Polyangia bacterium | reverse complement strand
GACAGCAAAAAAACGACCCCATTCGGCATAGCCCAAGGCGGTGGCGGCGCGCAAGGCGCGGGGTTCGATGCTGGCAAACGCGTCCGCCACGGTCCGCACCATGATCGCCACCGCATAGATGGTGAGCGCAATAATCACGTTCGCTTCGGAGAGAACAGATATCCCCAGCATCGGAGGCAGCAGCATGAACAGCGCCGTCACATAGAGCAGGCCCGCCGACAGCGAGAACCACGTGTAGAGGAAGGGTATCGGCCGGTCGACCAATCCGAGCTTCGTCAGTGCGAGGTTGACGCCCGCCGAGTCGCCCTTGCGCCATGCAGCCGCGAGGGTGTTCCAACTGTCTGCCGCGGTCTGCGCCGCTGTGGGGTGTTCTGATGATGACGATGGCGGCGGCTCCGGCGGATCGAGCGGCGCAGCGGCCGGGGGAACCGCCGGAGCGGCCGGGAGCGCCGGGTCGGGCGGGAGTGCCACGGCTGGCAGCGCAGGAGACGCGGGCGCGGGTGGTAGCTCTGGCGGTGCTGGTGCCAGCGCTGGAACGGGGGGCAGCGCTGGAACGGGGGGCGGCGCTGGAACGGGGGGCAATGCGGGGAGCGCTGGCACTGGTGGAATGGATGGCGGCACGCTCGTGCCGCGCATCGTGTTCCGGTCGGACGCAGACCCCAATGGGGACGCGGGAGTCGATGACTTCGAGCTCTGGTCCATGGATCCGGACGGAACCAATCGAGTACAGCTGACGTCAGATGACCTCCATCAAGCATCCCCTGCATACTCTCCGGATGGCACGAGGATCGCCTTCGCTGGCAGCGGCTCCACGGACCAAGACATCTGGGTGATGCAGAGCGACGGCACCAACCCGGTCGACCTGACCTCAGCGGTAACTGGGGTCGAGTCCCAGCCTGCGTTTTCCCCCGATGGCACCACGATCGCATACGTGCGCCGCACGTCGGGGCAAGCGCGTCCGGTCTTCACGATCCCGAGCAGCGGTGGCACAGGAACGGCGCTAACTACAGGAGACGGAAGCTGTGCGACGCCCGTGTGGTTTCAAGACCAGGTGTTCTACGCCAGCAACCGTGATGGCAACTGGGACATCTGGGTCAAGGCCATTACCGACTCGGGCAATGGAGTGAATCTCACCGGTGCGAACACTCTCTCCCAGGAAGGCCCCGCGATATCACCGGACGGAACGAAGTTATTGTTCTTCGGCCCGGTGAGCGCACAGGACTCGGACAGCGAGATCTGGATCGCCGATAGCGACGGCAGCAACGCCCTGCAGCTCACCGACAACAGTACTTCAGAGCGAGATCCTGCTTGGTCGCCCGACGGAGCTCGTATCGTCTACAGCAGCGACGCGGCGGGCACGGAGGACATCTGGGTCATGGACGCAGACGGGAAAAATGCCACGAATTTGACGCCGGATCTCAACCTCAGCGTCGATCGCAATCCCAACTGGGGCTTGGTCGCACCGTGAACCGGCAAAGGAAACGGCCTCGCAAGAAGGAGAGCTAGACTCTGCACCCATCCAACCCACGTTCAAGGCAGCTGCACCGCTCAACGCGATCAAGCGAAAGCGCTAGCTCCGGCGAAGGTCAGGGGACGGGTCGCCGCCGCGGCGACACGCATTTCCACGAGGTTACCCTCCAGTGCCAGCTGACTACTGCCGCGTGTGCGTCGGACGCAGCTCGAGTGGACCTGATCCCTCGAAGGGGCGCGACTCCATTCGTGTTCAGGTAGACTGGCCACGTCGTGCAGAAGCTACTCGCAGTCGGCTGGCCATTGGTCGCAATCATTGTCGGGCTGGTCGCCGGACAGCTGCTGCGGCGCCAGGGCTGGCGCAAACGGCTCGCCGCCGGGCTCCTCGTCGCGCACGGCTCGGTCGTGATGCTCAACCTGAGCCTGCGAAGCGTCACGTTCCTGGGGATGCACACCATCGGCTATGGTCCCCGCTACTCGCAGCTGCAGGTGCTGGCGTATGCGCTCGCCGGAGCGGCTGGGGTACTGTGGCTCTGGGAGTTCGTCGCAGCGCGACTCACGCCCCGGCCACCTCCCTCACCCGCTGAGAAATCCGAGATCAGCGAGGGCAATCCGACTGGGAGAAGCATCCAGACGCGCGACGTCGCCAGGGTCGTGATCCAGCTCGTCGTACTCGGCGTGGTGCTCGTGATTTTGGGGATCGCCATGGAGGTGCTCCGGCACCTCGAGGTGATCCACTGGTGAACCCAGTAGGTAGCGAACGGCGAACGAAGCCTACCTGCGACGCGCTCTCGAGAGGGCGTAGACCGATCGCGTCGGATCGATGATCGAAGCTTGGTGGCTTACCAGAAAGCGCTCATGGGTCGTCAGCCCGATGGTGTCTCCGTCCTTCAGCACCGGGCCGTGGTCGAGCAGGTGATGGACGACGTTGAACGCGCGATCGATGAGCGCCTCGGGGTCGAGGGTGGATTGCGGAAACTCGACTTCCATCGAGTCGAACTGGTCTACCCCCTGGGTGTAGAGGGTGAAGGTGTCGCCCTTCTTGCCCCGGTTGCGCACCAGTCCGAAGCGCACCCAGAGGTAGAGCGGCAGGTACTCTCGGCTCATCTCCCGCGCCTCCTCCAGGAACGCCTCGCCGCTATTCACCAGCGACGCAGCCCCCCAGTAGACACCCGCCGGGCGACTCGACAGCAACGCGGCAGCCACCACCCTCGTGAGCGCCAGCATGACGTCGATCGGGTCCGCAGCCTCGCTCGATGCGGTGATGATCCAGTGCGCGACGTGAGGCTCGAGCGTCGCTTTGGCTTCGGGCCAGTGGTAGGCTGCGGCGCAGGCCGGTTCGAGGTCCGACCAGGGGATAACGGAGCCTACCAACGCGACGTGAACGGAAGTCCCCGCGAGCTCGAAGGCCAGCGTCCCGGTATCCTCGCAGGCGATCGGGATCAGCTCGGGGGCATCAGGCCACTCCCCACGGTACGCTCGCCCCAGCTCCGCGCCAGAGGGCGCGTGTGCCTCGAGCAACGGAAGCATCGCGAGGCGCAGTGTTCGAGGCATGGCTGCGTGGGTGTAGCACAGGTGCGCGTCGAGCGTCGCAGGCTAGCGCGGCGCAGCCACGCAACAACCGGTCACACAGTAGTAGCCGGCAGCACAGGGACCTTGCCCAGAGAGCCCGCACGGCTGAACGTCAACCGCACACTGAGGGCTGACGCCGCTGCCGCCTCCTTGCCCTGCGGAACTTCCACCCGCGCCGCCGCTGCCGGCTGGGTTGCAACCTGGCGACGGGCGCTCCTTGCCCACGCACAGCTCGCATTCACCGCAGTCGTTCATGCAGGACGGCACCGGAGTACATGGGTGGCACTTGCCCGGATCAGTGACAGCGTCTCGCGTGCACGTTGGCGTTTTTCCAACTTCTGAGCCCAGGAACACGAAGTTCTTGCTCCCGGCGGGGAGCTCGCAACAGCCAAAGCAGTCGCACCCGTTGGGAGTCAGCGGACCGCAATCGATCGCGCACTCGGGGTCCTGGACCTGAAAGAGTTCATCGCAACTCTTCCCGCTGCCAGGGATGTTCGCGCTGGCGTCATACGCGCATTTGTCGTCGCCGCTCGGATAGTAGGTTGGCGACATGGACAGCGGGTCGCACGCATGAGACCAGTGACACCGATCATCATTGCCCGAGTTCCGATCGAAGTAGCAATCCATCTTGCACTCGGCTTGGTTACCCCCGGGGATCCCCAAGTCGTAAGCGTCCTCGGTGTTGTCACAAGGGCCGACACAGTCCGGATCCTCGGAGTCGACCAGTCCGTCGTTGTCGTCGTCTTTGCAGTTGCCGCAGAGATATACCTTGTTTTGACACGACACCTGAACGCACGCTGCGCCGCCTCCAGCTGCCGTTCCGCCGCTGGCAGCAGCGGAACCCCCAGCGTCGATTCCCACTCCGCCGAAGCCGCCGGGTGCGCCTGCTCCGCTCCCCGCGGAACCGGCGTGACTCGCGCCGCCACCCCCAGAGCCGCCCTCACCCATGTCGCCTACCTGGACGTCTTCACCGCAGGCGCCGACGAAGGCCACGACGGCGGCAGCTAAGCCGAGCAGCACCCCGCGGCGCGGCGCACGTATTTTTTGCAGTGCCAACACGAACAGCCTCTGGACTGGTGGCAGCTTAGCACCCCGAGGCTGCTCGGCGCGGTCGCCTTCCAGCCGCGCAGCAGCGGCCTCCTGGGCATAACGGCCGAGTGACCGAGATCCGCCGCCCGCGAGCAGGCACGAGTCGTCTCCCGGAGTCAGATCACTGGCAGGCTTGAATCACTGGACCCGCCTCCGCCCCGGCGTTCGGGTCGTCGCAGCTGAGCGACGGTGAAGTGTCCACGGTGAAGCAGTCACCGGGGTTGTCGTTGCAGTAGCCCTGGCACTTGTCCACGTTGCAGGAGCCCCAGTTCAGCGTGTGGAAACCGGAGTCGTTGTCCTTGCCCCAGAAGAAGGTCTGGCAGCCCGGCTTGAGGATGGGGCCGCAGTGGCCCTGGCAACGCATCACCCCGTTCTCGTCTGGCGCGCGCTCGGAGACGAAGGCGTCGATGACATCAGCGCAGGTGGCGCCCCCTCCCTCACCCTGAGAAGACTCGCCACAGCGCTTGAACGAGTCGTGCGCGCCGTTGTCCTTGTCCCACGCCGCCTGCGAGTTCGCGCACTCGTGGCACGCCGTACACTCGACCATCGGGGGCAGCCCTGCGGGCGGGCACTCCACCCATCCTTCTTCGCACGCGCGCTTGCGCCAGTAGTTGATGCGCTCCACGCAGCTCGTTCCGCTGGTCTTCCAGACGGCGCGCGTCGTGTTGTGCGGCGGGCACTCCCAGTTGCAGGCTTCGTCGAGGGGCTTGACTACGCAGGGGCACACCGATGAGTAGCGCTCGCCGAAGCAGTTCGCGTTGCCCGGATCGTTGTCACAGCTCATTTCAGTTTCCGTCGGGAAGTAGCAGGACCTGGTCCCATCCCCGTCCGTCTCCCGCGACACCAGGATCTGGCCCGCGGTTGGCGACTCAGAGTCCCAGCAGCCACCCGCGCGGCACTCGAAGCCGAGCCCCTCGGCGATCTTCGCGAAGCTGGGCATGTCCTTGTATTTGAGCGGACGGCCTTGGTCGCACGCGTAATACGAGCAGTTCTGAGGAAGCGCGGCCTCGCACACCTTCTGGCAGCTGGGCCCGTTGACGTTGCCGTCGTTCTTCATCACCCAGACGGTGTCGTCATCGGGGTCCTTCGTGCAGGTGTAGCCCTCTGCACACGTGAGCTCGGGGCAGTCACTGCCGCCACCGGGGCAGGTCACGGGGGTGCCGCCGCTGCCTCCGGAGGAGCTGCCGGAAGCTCCAGCATTGCCACCGGTGGCGGAGCCACCATTGGATGAGCCCCCGTTCGAAGAGCCGCCATTGGCACCGCTGCCGCCGTCCGGATTGTCGAGGACCTCATTGTCACCGCCGTCACACCCGAAGGTGATCAGGATGGTGAGCAAACACGCAGCTGTATGAATTCGTCCCACGCCAACCTCCACAAAGCCGACTGATGTCGGCCACCGCCTAATTGTCGGGTGAGAAGCTCAAACTGGCTCACACTTCCGCGAGAAACCACTGGATCGCGGGAGTCACAGATCGTGCAAAAGGAACCCCAGGCTCACGCGCCCGCCAATTCCTTCATTGCTGAGCACCACCTGC
Organism: Polyangia bacterium; assembly: GCA_030433055.1. GTDB lineage: Bacteria > Myxococcota_A > Polyangia > Polyangiales > Polyangiaceae > JAHBVY01. Next base: position 2,757 of record JAUILJ010000298.1, on the reverse strand, counting down.
CCCGCGTCGCGCGCCGCAGTAGGACGCAGCGCATAGAGCAGCTCTACCCCAAGCGTGAGCCGGATCGGCCCTGACTGAAGCCAGCCACGGGGGCCGCCTGCAAGCTCGGCCGTCCAGTCCGCCGTGGAGGCTTCGACAGCCCCGCGGCTGGCGCTCGCGGTAAAGGCCACTCGACGCACACCAGCGCCGAGGTCGAGGCCAATACCCGCCGGATCCGACACCGAATTGAGAGCGAGGGCCATACCCATCAGCGCTCCTTGACTGGACGCCTTCACGCTGCCGTTGGTCGAGTCCTTGGCGGGTGTGAACGTGAGCTGAAGGCGCAGCGTGGTCCCCACATGCCCGTTGAAGAAGTACGCACCCATGACCTCTGGGCCGAGCGCCAGCATGTCTTTCGATACACCGGTGCTGCCCAGCACTCCCAGCTGAAACACAGGCGTGACCGGCTCAGGCTCGGGGACCACCAGCGAGCTCGTGACCGCGCTCATCACCTCCGGCGGAGGCTTCATTTTCGGTTCCGGCGCGTCGGCGATCATCAACTCGGCCCAGCTCGCGCGAAGCAGCTCGTCTGCAGACGACGATACGGCGAGGGCGCGAGCGTCCCGTGGCATGCCCGTGAGGTCCATGGTGCGCTCCACGCGTTTGTCGGTGACGGCGTCGCCGATGCGCACCAGCGCCGTCACCGGGCCACTATCGGGGCGGTCGATAACAAGAGTCACCTGTCCGATCGGCTTCCTCTTCCCCGCGGAACCGACACACAGATCGATACCACGGTCGCCCAGCTGTGTCTTCAGGTGCTCTCGCAGCGCATCCGCCACGACCTGATCGGGTGGCTTGACGCGCGCGGTGAGCACGATCACCGGGCGCGGTGACATCGGACACACATCGGCTGCTGACGCGGCGCGTTCCAGAGTGAAGACGGCGCAGGCCACGAACAGCGCGAAGGAACCGGACCACACCTTGCTCATGGAGCCTTGCAGAGCCGCCCGACCTCTGCCGCATGAGGGCTCTTGGGGTGGGCCTTCAAGAACGCCGCCCGCGCCTGAACGCAGCGCGAGTCGCCCAGCTTCGCCAGCGCGCGGACGCGGCCAGCCTCCGCGTCTTCCAGGAAGAAGCCTCCCTTGCCCGACGCTAGCGCAGCATCGAACGCCTGGAGGGCTCCCCGCGCATCGCCCAACTGGTCGAGGCGAAGGCGCGCGAGTTCGAACGCCGCGAGACCCGCGCGAGCGTCCTCCGGATGCTCCCGCTGCAGGCGATCGTAGTCCGCTGCTGCCGCGGTGGGATCGCCTTGGCGGCGGTGTCGCTGGGCCGCCGCCAGGAGCGCCGCGGGATCACTCGAAGCCTCTGCGCTGGGCGCGGGCGCTGGAACGAGCGGCTTTGCCGCGGTGGGCTTCGGTTGGGGGACCTCACGAGGCTCCGGGTGCTGCGGCGGCTCTTCATCGGAGAGCTTCACGTTGGTCCACGTCTGGCCCGCACCCAGCATGGCGAGGCGTTCTTCGCTCGCCTCGTTCTGCACTTCGACCTGACCGCGTTCGACGCCGACGCGGAGCATTGGGCCCGCTTCCGGGCGCATCTCGAGCTCGACGTGAAACGCGGCATCCGTCGTCAGCATCTCGGCAGGGCCAGCGTGCACGACGACGCGTTGCTCGCTCCCAGCCGAGACGTGGCAGTCAATGCGGCCGCGCTCGAGGCGAAGGCGGATCTCCCTCTCCCCCACCCGATCCAACCGCACCTGAGTAGAGGGGGCGAGATCCACCCGACTTCCATTTCCTAGCGGATATGACCTGGCCTGAGCGCCGGTGGCGAGCCAAGCTTCGGTGTGCTGTGCGACGCCTGGCTCGGGCTGCGCAAGCGTGGCAGCCGGCTCACCAGACCACGGACTCAGGACGAGGAACGCGACGCCCAGGAGCGCTGCGGCCACCGGCACCAGCCACCAGCGCGAAGGCGCGGCAGCCCGGCGGCCCTCCGCCTCGATGCCGGTCCAAATTCGCTCGATGCTCGCGCTGGACAACCTCGGCTCGACATAGTCAGCCATGCGCTTCTTGGCGACGACTTTCATCCGGCCCCCTCCGCGGATCCCCGCCCGGCGTTCAAGTGTTTCTCGGCGCGAGCCAGCTTGCGCTTCACCGTGGCAGGGGACCACCCCGTGCGCTCGGCGACCTCGGAGATGGTCAGCTGCTCCACCCGTCGCAAGACCAAGACGACGCGTTCCGCCGTGGGCAGGCTCTGCAGGATCCGATACACGCCCGCCAGCTCGGCGGCGACCTCCGGAGGAGCGGTCGGGGAGACCAGGGTCTCCACGTGGATCGGCTGCAACCTCAGGATCCCCAGCCTCGCCAGGAGCCTGCGCCGCCGAATGGTGTCGATGCTCGTCCGCGTCACGATCCGACTCAGCCAGGCTCCGAACGCATCGCCATTGTCCAGCTTCTCCAGCGTACCGAATGCAGCAACGAAGCTGTCCTGAACCACGTCTTCGAGGTCCGAATCGGAGCCCAGCAAGCGATAGGCAGTCGCCGCGGCCCTGCGGACGTAGCGCTTGTAGAGCTCGGCCTTGGCCGCTGCGCCACCTTCGAGGGCGGCGTCGACGAGCTCCGCGTCCGATACGCGGGGGGGCAACTCGAGAACGTTGTGAGCCATTGGGTGCAAGAAGCGCAGGGAGGGCGCCGCTATAGGGTCGGACGACGGCGTGTATTTGGCTCACACTATTTCATGCGAGTTGTGGATTCGCTGCGCAGCCCCTGCCGGCGCCGCGTCCAC
>JAUILJ010000297.1 GCA_030433055.1 Polyangia bacterium | reverse complement strand
CCATGTCCTGGATCGAGATCACGGCACCCGTTTGCATCAGCTCCAGGGTGGCCTCGAACTCCTTCGCGAGGGTCTGCTCGTCGCTGGAGAGCTCCGCAGCGGGCTTCAGGCTTTTGGCGTGAGCCTGGGCGGCTTCACGGGCGGAGACACCAGAGGCGAGCTTCTTCAGCCGAACGTCGAGATCCATGGCGCCACAGCATAGCGGCGACGCCGAGGGTTGGCGACGGTCCAGCAACGCACGCCAGGATTGGAGGCCCGATCGCAGGAGTTGGGGTGGATCTGGCCTGAAAGGGCGGAGCTGGCGGCGCTCTGGCGGGGCGCGTTGTCGCAGCGCGGCGCGGACGGATTGCCTGACGCGGCGCTCGGGGCTACCTCTCGCTCGTGTCCACCGCCAGCCCTGCCTCGCCCATCCCCAGCGCTCATCAGGAACCGCCCGCGACCAAGTGGGTCGTCGCAGGGCTGACCGTGTTCGTGTGCCTGGCGGTGGTGGTCGTGCTGTACGCGTTCCCTGGCCGCACCGAGCCGGGGCACCCGGGCGTGTTGCCGACGATCAACGCGTTGCTCAATGGTAGCGCCGCCGTGTTCCTCGGCCTGGGCTTCGTATTCATCAAGAGGAAGAACCGGGTGGCCCACAAGCGCAGCATGCTGACGGCGTTCGTGCTCTCCAGTGTGTTCCTGGTGACCTACCTGATGCACCACGCTCAGGTCGGCAGCGTGCCGTTCCAGGGTACCGGTACCGTGCGGATCATCTACTTCGCGTTCCTGATCCCTCACGTGCTGCTGGCCACTGTCGTGGTGCCGCTAGCGTTGTTCACCATCTATCGCGGGTGGACCAACCGCATCGAGAAGCACCGCAAGGTGGCTCGCTGGGCGTTCCCGATCTGGATGTACGTCTCGGTGAGCGGCGTGATCGTCTATTTCATGCTCTACCATCTGTGAGCGCGTCGCTCGCGCTCAGGAGCTGGCAGTGTTCACGCGCCGGATGGCATCCGCGATCGGGCCCGGCACTTCCTCCTGAAGGAAATGCCCAGCATCTGTCCAGGTGAAGCGCGCGCCTGGTAGCAGGCGCTCGAGGTGGCGCCCTACGGAGCCGAGCACCGGGTCCCGCTTGCCCCACACGACGTCGATGGGCCCTTGGAATCCCAGGACCAAGTCCTGGCACCGGGTAAGTGGCTCGACGGACGGGTGCTGCTGCCCGTCTGGCACCATGCGCGCCAGCGCCAGCGGAGCGACGCGATCCTCATGTTTCCGTAAGGGAAAACGGTAGGCGCGGCTGACCTCCCCGGAGATGCTCTTCGGGTCGCCTTGCGCGCGTCCCATCGCGACTTCCGGGAAGCCCAGGCGCCCGAACACGAAGTCGCTGAGCCCAGGCACGCGAGCGAAGCGATGAAAGGTGGTGGGCTTGAACTCTGGGCGCGGCGGACCCACGACGGTGTTCAGGATCACCAGGCCACCGAGCAGCTGGGGGCGATCGGCGAGCGCGCGCAGCCCGATCGGCCCGCCCCAGTCCTGCCCGACGAAGATCAGATCTTCCAGCTGCAGCTGGTCGATCAGCGAGCCAAGCCAGGAGGCGTGGTGGTCGAGCTGATGCGCCAGCGGATCCTGCGGTTTGTCGGAGAAGCCGAGACCGATCAGGTCCGGCATGATCAAGCGCAGCGGCTCTCCGGCCAGCTCGTGGGCGACCTTGCGATACAGGTAACCCCAGGTCGGGTTGCCGTGGAGCAAGAGCACCGGGCGACCGTGCCCCTGCTCCATCACGTGCATGCGATAGCCGCCGACCTGAGCGTGGTAGCGCTTGAATGGGACCTGCGGCTCGAGCCATGTGGGCAAGGTCGGGGGAGGTAGCTCGTTCACGGGCGCACTCTACTGCATCGGAGTCGGTGACGGGAGGTTTGGCCGCGGCTCGGTTTGGGGGTGAGGGGTGTTGTGTTAGGACCCAGAGCGTGACGTCTTCCACGCTGAGCGAGTCGAGTGCGGGGCCATCGAGCGCGGGCGTCGCTGGTCGGCGTGTGGCAGTGACCGGCGCGTCAGGCTTCGTTGGCTCTCACATCGCGCTCGAGCTGGAGGGCGCAGGGGCGGCCCCGGTGGGAGTCGTGCGCAACCCGCAGAAGGCCGCTTGGCTCGAAGAACGAGGCGTGGCGTTGCGCCGTGCAGACTTGGCGGATGTGGATGCCATGACCGTCGCCTTCGAAGGCTGCGATGCGGTCGTCGCCAATGCGGCGCTGGGCTCCAACCAAGGCTCGCTGGACGAGCTGGTGCGCGCCAACACGACGGGCGTCAGGAACACGTTCGCCGCTGCCGCGCGCGCGGGGGTCAATCGCGTGGTCTACATCAGTAGCGTGGCGGTCTACAACAACCGCCCGTTGCGCTGGCAGACGGAGGAGTCGCCGCGTTTCGATACGGATGCTGTTGCCGCGGGGAGACGCCAGTTGTCGGTCAGCGATCTGACCACTGACTGGCGCTATGCCCACAGCAAGGCACTGGCCGAGGAGCTGGCGTGGAGCGAAGCGGAGCGCTTGGGTCTCGAGCTGACCAGCTTGCGCCCCGGGCCCGTGTACGGCTCGCGAGACCCCAAGCTGATGCCGAGGCTGATCAAGCGCCTGAAGTTGCCAGTGTTGCCGCTGCCCAGGGTGGGCATGCCACTGGTACATGCTGGCGACGTCGCCCTCGCCGTGGTTGGCGCCTTGAAGAACCCGACGAGCGTCGGGCAGGCGTACAACCTGAGCGGGCCTCCCACGCCGCTGCCCGAGGTGTTCCGCGAGCTGGTGCGCCAGGGCGCGTCTCCAGGGCGGCCGCCCATCATCTTGAGCCTGCCGTTGCCGCTGTGGGTTGGCTTCGACACCAGCAAGGCTGAACGCGACCTGGGTTTCCGCGCGAGAAGCCTGAAGGATGGTTTCGCGGAGGCACTCGCGGAGCCTGCCTGATTACTCATTCTTCACGCAGCTCGAGGCGCCCGTTGCGTGGCCGGGGCCAAGGCCCCTGGAGGGGGCGATCAGCCTGAGAACGCGGGCTGTTTCCCATGGCCAGTGCGGGCTCGCGCGCGAATCAGTAGTCGGCGCAGCAGTCGTCGGGGCGCCGGTCGTCGCACTCGACTTCTTGGGGCACGCTCCAGTTGCGCTTGAAGCAGCTCGGCTGGCAGCTGCTGACCGTGGCTTCGAAGCGCGTGGACTGCTGCATGCTGAAGCCGTCCTCGCATCCCATCTCGTCGCGCGCCATGGGTGCGCGGCCCTCGCAGGCGGTCGCGGAGACGCAGGCGAGGCAGGTGCAGCTCACGCGGGCGAGTGACGCGCCGGGCTTGTAGTAGGTGGGGGGCGTGTACGTCGGCTGTTCGCTGGCTCCCGATGCACAGCCGGTCAACACGCTCGGCGCAAACACACTCACCCCCAACCCCAGCATGAGGAGGCAAGACGGAAGGGAGCGGGGCGAGTGCATGGCGAGCTGTTGCGGAGGCTATCAGGTCGGACCCCGCGCCGCGCCGAGCCTTGGGTGCGAGGGGTCAACCGGTCCACATGGGGGTGTCAGTGAGTCGACGCTTGGCGCCGTTGCGGGGAGCTGAGCGCGGCTTCTCGGCGCGCGACGACTGGCCCCGATGTTGCACCAGCTCGGGTGTCGCTCGGGTGATCCGAGCCCTGTCAGCCAGAAAGAGCCGAGCCATGGCGATCGAGGAGATCCTTTATTCATACTCCCAGGACGGGAGCGCAGAAGTACGCGACACCCAGGAGCTGGACCAGGGGTGGTTCGACGAACCAGCGCCCAGCCAGGCGCCACCGGCTGCGTTTCCCAGCTTTCGACTGCACGACTCCGGGGAGAGCCTGACCTTGCGGGCCGACGTGCCCGGCCTCGCGCTGGACGACATCAGCGTGCGCGTGAGCCGCGACTTGATCCACATCAGTGGAAAGCGCCGCGAGCGTGTTCCGCACGGTTTTGAGCTGATTCAGCGTGAGCGCCCGGAGCTCGAGTTCGAGCGCAAGATCAAGCTGTACACCCGCGTCGATCCCGCGCGTGGCGCGGCACATCTGGAGGCCGGAGTGTTGACCATCACCCTGCGCAAAGCCGTCGCGCGCGGCACTCAGCGCATTCCGATCAGGAAGGTATGAGCGTCATGGATCAGCCCGCACTGAGTGGGATCTTCGGCCTCCGAGATCCCGATGGTTCGCTCGGCACGCCGCCGGGCAGCATCACTCCGCGCGTCGATCGCTATGAGAGCGAGCGCGCGCTGCTCTTCTTCGCTGACTTGCCCGGTGTCGAGGAGGAGCAGCTCAGCCTCGAGGTCGATGGCGACGTCATGGTCCTGAGCGGCGAGCGCTCAGCCGACACGCTGGCTGGCAGCGGAACGCAACGCGGAGCGGTTCTACGCTACTACCGTCGCTTCGGTATTCCACGAGGTATCGATCTGGGCGAAGTCGACGCGCGGCTGTCCAACGGTGTGCTGCGGATCAAGGTCCCGAAAGCGGCAGTGCCGGCGACGGCAATCGCGATCACGGGCAAGCCAGAGGAGCCCGAAGCGGAGAGCCCCGGTATCGACTGGGCGCGGCTCAGCGTGCCGCCGAGCGAGCCGCCGCGCGCTCAGGCAAAGCTGAATCTGGGCCCGTTTCTCTCCGCTCCACGCGGCATTCGCAGCAAATCACCGCCCAAACCTCCCTCGAGCCGCAGCAAGCTACGCGCTGCGTCGGTGGTGACCGAGCATCGCGCGACCAGACATCCAGAGATCGATGTCGAGGCGATCGAGGAGATCAGCGCCCCCGACTGGGTGCTCGAGTGAGCCCCTGGTCTTGAGTCGGTGCGCGGACCTGCTGCGCCACTCGGCGACACGCTGCGTCGAGCGGGTAAGCAGGTGTGGGTCCATGGGGAAACGGGTTGCGCTCACACTTCGGGCTGTCCATTCGGGATTTTTCCGTACATAATTTGGCCAGCTGTGGGGACTTGGGTAAGGGGGATAGTCGATGCAGTTTTTCGCCGAAGCTCCTGGGATGGTGCTGACCTTGTTGGTGTTCGAGCTGCTCCTGGTGGTGGTGCTGATCGGGCGCAGGAAGCGAGTGGACTCGCGTACCTCCGTGCTGCCGCGCGCCTACCTGGCGTCTCGGGGTGCCCGTGAGCCGTTGACGTTCCACGAGCGGCTCGGTCTCTAGTCTCGCGGTGCTGGGCGATTCGGCCCAGGCTGCGGCGATGTAGGTCCATTCCCTCCACGGCCCCTTGATTACTGGCGCCGTTAGGCGCTCTGATGCGTGACATGCGCGCGGTGGTGCAACGGGTCGTTGGGAGCTTCGTGGACGTACTGGAGGGCGACACGAGCGAGCGCGCCGGTACGATCGAGCATGGGTACACCGTGCTCGTCGGAGTCGCCCAAGGCGACAGCGAGGCCGACGCGGACTGGCTCGCCGACAAGGTGCTCGGCTTGCGGCTCTTCGAAGACGCAGACGGCAAGATGAACCTGGCGCTGTCAGATGTCGGAGGGTCGCTGCTGGCGATCAGCCAGTTCACGTTGCTGGGGGACGCTCGCAAGGGGCGCCGCCCGAGCTTCACCCAGGCGATGGAGCCCGGGGCGGCCGAGGCGCTGTTCGAGCGCTTCTGTGAGCGGGCGCGGGCTCAGGGCTGCGACGTGGCGACGGGCCGCTTTCGCACCCATATGCGCGTGCACATCGAGAACGATGGTCCGGTGACCTTGCTGCTCGACAGCAAGCGGCTGTTCTAGGCGGCGCTCGCTCCAGGCTTCACTTCCCAGCGAGCCTGTGGGTAGATCTGGCCATGGACATTCGCAGGATGGGGGAGGCTGATATCCCCGAGGTCGCCCGGCTGTACCTGAAGGCCTACGGCGTGGACTGGAACGAAGCAGGCGCACAGAAGTACTTGGGTAAGTTCCACGGCATCGAGCCGGAGAGCTGCTTCGTGGCGCTGGAGGATGGCAAGGTCGCGGGTGCGATCATGGCCTACTCCTATGAGCGCGAGACGGGCTTGGTGCTGTTCATCCAGGAACTCTTCGTCGATCCCGACGTGCGCAATCAAGGTGCCGGCAAGAAGCTCATCGCTTGGTTGCGCGATAGCTTCACGCTCGCTGCGAAGGTCAAGATCACTCCGCTCGTGAAGGCGGACACCAACGTCTTGAACTTCTACAACTCGCTCGGTTTCGAGAAGGATCGCGCCGTCAGCTTCATGGACGGTTTCTAGTCGACTGCAGCGCTCCTGCACTGGAGGCTCTCCTGGCCTTCAGTGCAGCTGGTCCCGATGTGGGCGTGCGTCATCGTCGTCCTCCTCGGTGCGATCGTTGGAGCGCGCGAGTTGCTCCAGGCGCCCTTCGTAGTAGGCGCCTTTTCCGCGCAGATACGACAAACGGATGATCTTCCAGGCCTCGGTCCCATCGAGTCTGCCGAGGGGGATCACGCGCTAGGGGAGCGTCTGCGCCAGCGAACGGACCTGGTAAACGCCTGACCGAGCATCCGCCCACGAGACGACGACGGTGTCCTGAGTCGTCCCCGGGGCGACGGCGACCGCAGCTTGGCTCTGATCGAATTCCTCGGGGAAATCATTGACGCGGGTGTCCGTGGACCAAGTCGCGCCTGAATCGACCGAGTAGCTGAGGTAGACGTCATGGTTGCCCGCGCCCTGGGTGGCGGACGGTGCTGCGCGGTCATCGGTCCACACCACGTAGAGCCTGCCTGAGCCGCCCTCGGCCAGTGCCGGATAGTAGTTGACGGATGCGGACGTCCCGGTGGTGACGTCGTCGCTCACCTGGACGGGGGTGCTCCAGCTCACCCCGGCGTCACCGCTGCGCGTGAAGTAGACGTCGTACTGCTGATCCAGGCCGCTCCGCTGTTCGAAGACCAGCAGTAGATCCCCGTTGGAGGCGCGCTCGAGGACAGGATGTGCGGTTGTCGTACTCGAGGTCCCAGGGCCGGCGATGGCTTCTTGCCAGCTCGTTCCCCCGTCCGCCGTGCGGTACACGATCGCGCTCGCGTTGGTGTGGCTGACGGCGATCCACGCCTGGTTCGCAGCGCCGGCCGCGACCGCGTGGCTCCAGCCAAACGAGCCAGTATCCGCGGCCAGCGCCGTTGGTGTCCAGCTGGCGCCGTCGTCTGCGCTCGTGCTGAAGTAGAGGCCATCGTGGCTACCGTTCAGGCGCCGAGTCCACGCGGCCCACAGGGTGCCATCATCTCCCCGGGCGATGGCGCCGTTCATCTCAGCGTTGGGCGCGTCGGCGCTCACCGTGGTGGACGCTCCGAAGCTTGCCCCTTGATCGGTGCTGAGTGAGAATCGAGCTTCCTGCGGGGTGATCCCCCGCAGCATCCAGTACACTCCGATGCGGGGATTGCCGTTGTCGAGCCAGGTGAGCAGCGCGCCCCGCTGGGCAGAACCCATGGCGGCGTCATCGATGCGCACCTTGTTTCCCCAGTTTACGCCATCGCTACTCGACCAGAGGTACGTGTGCAGATCGGTGTCGCCTTCGTAGCGCACGTTGTACCAGGTGCCTCCCTGGTGACCGAGTACTCGCTTCCCCACGGAATATTGCGTCTCGAACACTGCCGCGGCTCCTGCGCTGCCCCCCGCGCCTGCGCCGGCGGAGCCCGCGGCACCCGCGGAGCCCCCAGCAGCCGAGCTGCCTCCTGCAGCAGAGCCGGCCGTCCCGCCAATCCCGGCGCTGCCGCCCGACTGACCCGCGGCCCCGACACCACCCGTGCCAGCGCCGGCTCCGGCGCCCCCGTCGCCGCCAGTTCCTGCGGCCGCTGCAGATCCGCCGGCGCCTGCAGACCCATCGGCCCCCGCGTCTGAGCCGACGCGGCCCTTTTCCTTGTCTTCGTCGCTGCACGCGACTCCAGCGAGGACCGAAATGAGCGCGCAGACGTGCCGCGTGCGCCGAGGGGTAGCGTGGAGCATGCCGTCAGGATACCCAGGGCTGCCGTTGCTGGATACCGGGCATTCGATCGACTTTTCCGTTCGGTGTTTCCGCGAGGCGTCTCCACCCGCGACCCGTGCGTGGCGGGCTACGCTTGGTCATCGGGGCTGAGTGGCGTCAGGTTGCCGTGCAGCCTAGTTCATGGTCTGGACACACTCGCTGCCGTCGCACGTTTCGTTGATGTGGCAGTCCTCATTGCTGGTGCAGCCGGGCGGGCGGCAGTGGCCGGCCACCGGGTACACGCTGGAAGGGTGCCAGTCCTGACAGATTTGCTCCCCGGGACAGTCGTCGTCTCCGCGGCACTCTTCACAGAAGCGCCCGCCCTCACTGGTGCCCACGAAGGGGGTCTCCTCGGGGCACTGCACCCGGAGGCACAGGCCGCCTGTGCAGTCCTCATCGGAGAAGCAGTCAGAGTACGTGGTGCACTCCACGCGGCGACCCACCACGCATGCCGTGTTGACGCAGATCTCTTCCGTGCCGCACTGCTCGTCCAGCGTGCAGCCTTCCGCGCTGACGCATTCGTGGTCCGGCGAGCAGACCAGGGTCGCG
>JAUILJ010000296.1 GCA_030433055.1 Polyangia bacterium | reverse complement strand
AGCGCGAAGAGATGTGGGACGTGGCGTTGCGTTATGCCGGGGAGTTCGGACCGATCCGCGTGGCCGCGGGCGCGGTCTATGGTCTTGGCGAGAACAAGGCCGATCCCGCCGCCAATGCTGATGGGGCCATATTTCCCGTAGGAACCAAAGAAGAACGTCAGCTTGTTATACGTCTCGTCGACGCTGTCGAACTCGCCCTGGTCGTCGGTCGCCTTGTAGGTGTACGCACCGTGGCTGAAGATGCCGCGCAACACGTAGCCTTCCAGGGGCGCCTCGAGCCAGAAGCTGGCTCCGATGTTGATCTCACTCATCGCGCCGATGAAGTTGCCTTCCTGGCTGAGCGTGTCTTCGTGGCCGCTGAGGTTGAAATACACGGGCTCGCTATTCACCACGAAAACGGGCAGCACCTCGACGCTGAACCACTCGGTCAGCGCGATGTCGCCGGAGATCCCCAGTCGACCTTGAAGGAGCCAGTTGAGCGGATCGATGCGAGCGGCCCAGCCCTCGATTTCGAAGTCGCTCCCGCTGCTCTTCTTGGGTGGGGGCGGCGGGGGCGCGCCACCATAGCCCTGGCCGTATCCAGGCTGCTGCTGGTACCCGGGAGGCGGGGGTTGTTGATATCCGGGCGGCGGGGGCTGTTGCTGATAGCCCGGAGGTGGTGGCTGGCCATATCCGGGAGGCGGCGGCTGCCCATACTGGGCGCTCGCATCGAGCGCGAAGGATCCCAGACCAACGACGACAAGTGTGGCCAAACCGGCGTGCTTAAGCCCCATACGCGGGAAGCATAGGAGCGATAGCCAGTCGCGGCCACCTCAAACGGGGGCGCGTTTGGGCCCCGCACTGCGGTTGGTCGTTCTGCCTCGACGTTTGAACTTTCCAGCGCGCCGCTGCGTCAAAAGCGAGCCGCTAGGGGACAGGCGTTTCGCCGCGCAGGATGGCCTCATAGTCCTCCACGTCACGCTTGCTGCCAAGCGCGAGCGGCACGCGCTGGTGGAGCTCGCCCGGTTCGACGTCGAGGACTCGCCTCGTGCCCGTCGACGCAGCACCCCCGGCGGCTTCGAAGATCATCGCCATCGGGGCGGCCTCGTACAAAAGCCGCAGCTTTCCGTCGGGATTCTTCTTGTCCTCGGGATAGACGAAGACCCCGCCGCGCAGCAACGTGCGGTGGGCGTCGGCCACCAACGTACCCACGTAGCGGTGCCCGTACGGGCGCCCCGGGCCGTCGCCTTTGATGTACTGGTTCCAGGCTTTGACCTGGGGGCTCCACCTCGCGTGGTTGCCCTCGTTGATCGAGTAGGTGTTGCCCCGCTCGGGAACCCGAAGGTTCTCGTGGCTGAGGAAGAACTCTCCCGCGGTAGGGTCGTAGGTGAAGCCGTGCACCCCTTGCCCGGTGGTCATCACGATCACCGTCGACGAGCCGTAGATGATGTAACCCGCTGCCACCATGTCCGAGCCCTTCTGGAGAAACGTCTGCTCGGTGGGCGGGCCCTTGCTCCTGTCGAAGCGCATCAGCGCGAAGATGGTACCGATGCTGATGTTGACGTCGATGTTGCTCGACCCATCCAGCGGGTCGAAGCACACCAGGTAGTTGCCTGTTGCCTCGGGGAAAATGACAGCGTGGTCGAGCTCCTCGGACGCGATGCCTGCGCAGTGCCCCCGGCGCTTGAGCTGGCGGATCAGGGTCTCATTGGCGATCACGTCCAGCTTCTGCACGACCTCGCCCTGGACGTTCGTGCCGCCGGTGTGCCCCAGGAGATCGGCCAGCCCAGCTCGCCGGACGCGGCCGGTGATCAGCTTCGAGGACAGGACGATCTGATTTAAGATTGAAGTAAACGTCCCGGTCGCAGCCGACGCCTGGAACATGCCCTCGAGGATGAAGGTCTCGATGGTCGGGGAGTCGGACACGGACGGGGGCATCCAGGACGTGTTCTGCATGGCAATTCCTCGCTTCTGGCGGGAGCCGACCGAGCCTGTCGAGCGGCGCTCCCTGCCTCACGTTGTTTCGCGCCAGCGTGGGCGCAAGCGTCCCGCCGGCTTTAGCAACGCCGGCTGCTGGATGCATGGACTCACAGCGATCGGGCCGTTTTTCCGCCGCTTCTTTGCTGGGAGTCGGCCAGACTCAGGCCGGCTTTCTCCGCTTTCGGTGGCATGGCTCGGGCAGGGGCCGACGGGATCGGTGCCTCACTTCGTTAACCGACCCTTCACAGTGAGCGTTTGTGACGCCCCGCGGACGCTGGGAAGGCGGTTGATAGTTACCGTAGCCCGGTGCCATTATCCGCCCCGGTTTCGATACGGAACCTTCTCGGGGCCGGTTCCAGTGCCCCGGATCGTTGTTGTTGGTTTGCGCCCGCCGGGCGCAAATCGCGATTCGCCCGCACTGCGCGGGCGACAGAACACCCCAAAAGAGGGAGCTTTAGATGGCGCTCAGCATTCGACTTTCCGCGGCGGACCCGTTGACCGCCAGCACCGACCTCCTGGCGGTCGGCGTGATTCAAGGGCCCCTCGACAAGCAGAAGTTGCTCGTCGCGTTCAACGGGGCTCTCGAAGGCGCCCTGTTCGCCGAGGCGGAGCGCGCGGAGTTCACCGGCGCACCGGACACCGTCCTCGAGGTGCAGACGGGCGGGCGACTACCAACCAAGCGCGTGTTGCTGATCGGGCTCGGGCCGAAGCGAGGTGTCGACGCTGCCCGCCTGCGTATCTTCGCGGCAACGGCCGCGCGCTGCGGCAATGCGCTGCTGGCCACGAGCGTCGGGCTGGTGCCGCCGGACAAGGCGAGCGGGCCCCTGATGCGCAGCCTCGGTGAAGGTGTCGTCCTCGGCGCTTACCGTTTCACAAAGTACCTCACTGGTGATCGCAAGCCGAAGAAGGAGATCGCCGACGTCGAGGTGTTCAAGTCCGGCAAGCCAAGCGCCGCCGAGAAGAAGGCGCTGGACCGGGGTGTTGCCGTGGGGAACTCCGTGTGCGTCGCACGTGACGCAGTGAATGAGCCGCCGAACGAGCTCACGCCGGAGCGCATGGCGCAGATCGCGCGGGACATCTCCAAGGCTGGCAAGCTGAAGATCACGGTCTTGGACAAGGCCGGGATCGCGAAGGCGGGCATGAAGCTGCACTACGCGGTGGGTCAGGGCAGCTCCAACGAGCCACGCTTCATCCACATGAGCTACGTCCCGAAGCGCGCCAAGAAGAAGATCGTGTTCGTGGGCAAGGGCCTGACCTTCGACTCCGGCGGTCTGTGTATCAAGCCGGCGCCGGGGATGGGCGAGATGAAGAGCGATATGGGAGGCGCGGCCGCGGTGCTTGGCGTGATGTCGGCGATCTCCGAGCTGAGCCCCAACGTCGAGGTCCACGGTATCATTGGCGCAGCCGAGAACATGCCCGACGGTGCGGCGTATCGCCCCGGCGATATCTTCGGCTCTCTCGATGGCAAGACCGTGGAGATCATCAACACCGACGCCGAGGGGCGGCTCGTGTTGGCGGACGCGCTGGCCTACGCGCGCAAGCTCGAGCCAGACCTGATCGTCGACGCGGCGACGCTGACCGGCGCCTGCATGGTGGCTCTGGGCAAGAACTGCACGGGCTTCTACACGGCGGACGACAAGCTGGCGAAGAGCGTCGATCACGCAGCGAAAGACGCGGGCGAGAACTTCTGGCGCATGCCGCTGCTGCCGGAAATCCGTGAGCAGCTGAAGAGCGACTGCGCTGACCTGAAGCACACCGGGGAGCGCTGGGGTGGCAGCATTTCTGCCGCACTGTTCCTGCGTGAGTTCGTGGGGGAGGTGCCTTGGGTGCACTGCGACATCGCCGGTCCGGCGTTCAGTGACGCACCGCGTGGCGTGCTCCCGAAGGGGGGCACCGGGCATCCAGTGCTGACCTTCTTGAACCTGGTCGAGAGCTTCAACTAGCTCGACCTGG
Organism: Polyangia bacterium; assembly: GCA_030433055.1. Lineage (GTDB taxonomy): Bacteria > Myxococcota_A > Polyangia > Polyangiales > Polyangiaceae > JAHBVY01. The sequence continues at coordinate 4,541 of JAUILJ010000296.1, read as the reverse complement.
CGAGTCCAAGCGGGTTCCGTGCGGTATGCTCGGGGCCCGCTTGGCTTTTGTTCGCCTGAGCACGGCGCGGGGCTGGTGGTTGTGCGGCGGCGGTCCGATACGCTGGGGGACCCCCTTGGGTGATAGGAGCCAGGGGTTGGATCCACGAAGCTGATACGATGATCGAGCGCTACGGGTGGCAGTGGTATGGCCAGGCGAGGCCCCCGTTTGCCGTGGAGCCGGGGCCCGGTCAGGAGTCCGTGTGGGACTACCCTCGCCCCCCGCGGGTCGAAACGGACCCGCGTTTGGTGGAGGTCGTGAGCTCGGGCGTCCAGCTCGCGCGCTCGAGAGTGGCGATGAGGGTGCTGGAGACCGCCAGTCCCCCGACGTTCTATCTCCTCCCCGAAGACGTCCGGTTCCCTGAGCTGGAGCGCTGTACGGGCAGCTCCTACTGCGAATGGAAGGGTGAGGCGAGCTACTGGGCGCTCCGTGGGTCGAAGCGTCCGATCGCCTGGAGTTACGACCGACCGAAGCCTGGGTTCGAGGCTCTGGCGGGCGCGGTGGCGTTCTACCCGAGCCGTGTCGAGTGCTTCGTTGCTGGTGAACGGGTCCAGGCCCAGGCGGGGGAGTACTACGGCGGGTGGGTCACCCGCGAGCTGGTTGGTCCGTTCAAAGGTGACCCCGGCAGCTCAGGTTGGTGACCCACGGCCAAACCCGAGGTGCGCTGGGTCGCGTCGCCTGCTGTAATGGTGACGATGTACGGTGAAGATCTCGCGCTGATCCACCATACCGGCTTTGGCGACTTTGCTCGCGGCGCGGCACCCGGGATCCTCCAGCTCTTGGCCAAGAACGGCCCACCCATTCGTGAACGCCTGGTCGTCGATCTGGGATGCGGAGGCGGGATCTGGGCGCGGCAACTGGTGCTCGCGGGCTACAGCGTGCTTGGAGTCGATGTATCCACGGCGCAGCTCTCCATCGCGCGCAGGCAGGCTCCCGGAGCTCGTTTCCGCAAGGCATCTGCGTACACCGTCGACATCCCTGCTTGCAGCGCCGTGACGGCTCTAGGGGAGGTGCTCGGCTACTGCGAGGCCGGCGGGCGCCGACCATCGCTGACGCCGTTGTTCCGCCGCGTGTTTGCGGCGCTCGAGCCCGGCGGCTGGTTCGTCTTTGACATGATCATGGAGGGAGGGCGCAGCCTGGACGGCCGATCGTGGCGAGAGGAGGCAGACTACGCCGTGCTGGTCGACATTTCCGAGCGTAAAGGGGCCGGGCAGCTGCGTCGGGACATCGTGACCTTCGTTCGGCGTGGGCGCGCCTATCGGCGGCGGGAGGAGCACCATCGCGTGCACCTCGAGTCGCAGGCGGCGCTCACTTCGACCCTGGGTAAGGTTGGTTTCCGTGTCACCGTGCGGCGGCGCTACGGTGACTACCCACTGCCCGCCCGTCGAGTGGCGTTTTTGTGCCGCAAGCCTTGACGCAAAGCTCGAGCCACTGGCCGCCGCTCCCTCGACACGCCGGGCTGGAGCACTTAGGTACTCAGGCGTCGCCCAGGCAGAGCATGCTTCATGCGGGGTGTGATGGACAGGCACAGGCTTTACGGTGCATGGTCTGAAACGCCCTCGTTTGTCCGGCCCGAAGCTGAAAACCAGGGCGCCTCACCCCCAAACCCGCACACGCTTTGGCTACGTATTTCGAAGACCTTGGGGCCACCTTCCCGCTCTTCGCCGCCTCCGTGGAGGAAGCGTCGGAGTACGTGGGGCTCGGAACCTGCAGCTTGACCGGCGACGAGCAGGTGCCGTGTTTCCGCCTGGGCATGGGCTGCGCGTTGATGGTGGAGTGCCCCGAGTGCCGCGCTATCAACGGCCTGGACTGTGACGAGCGCGAAGACGAGGTGTGCCACGAGTGCGCAGACCTCGTACAGTTTCCTCGCGGAATGCCTGAGGAGATCCTGGTGGGCTACTCGGCGTTGCGGGAGTTTCGCGCTGCGATCAGCAAGGACACGGAGTACGGCATGATCACCTGGGAGCAGGCACAGAGCGGCCTCACCCACGGCGTCCCGGGAGGCGTTGGGCTGCGTCACTCCGAGCGCGTGCCCCTGGTGAAGATCGGTGAGGACTGGGTCGGTGCCCGACTGCAGCCCCAGGTGATGCGCGAGCTGCTGACTACGCCGACCTACATTTCCTGGCAGGGCGAGCGCTGGCTGTTCGATGGTGGTACCCCGGGGATCTATCAGGGCTGCTGGAACCAAGCTGATTTCAAGCGACACGCTGGCGATCGAGATCCCCAGAGCTTCTTCCAGCAGGTCGTCGAGTGCAAGGAGCGCTGGATGTGGAAGGCCCTCGAAGGCGGCCGCATCAGCGTCTACGTGTTCCGCATGCCCAGCGATGGCCGCTTCAGGGCGCACTGGGACATGGACTGAAGCGCCCAAGTCCCCAGTGCCTCGCGGCGGCAGCGTCCAGCAGCGGCAGCGTCCAGCAGCGGCAGCGCCTAGTACCCGCAGCGCCTAGTACCCGCAGCGACGCTGAAAGCGCCTCAGACAGTCTCGTTCTAGCTGTTCACAGGTTCGCTCGCAGCGCCGCCGTTCGGCGTCGTGGGAGCTGCGGAAGCAGTCTCGGTTGCAGGAGTCGCGGTCGTTGCCGCAGTCGTAGCTGTAGCCGTCACAGTCCGCAGGCATCTCGTCGATCTTGCGCATCAGCTCCGCCCTGCGCGCTTCCATGGCGCCGAGCTCCGCGGCGCTGATGGGCTGGCTGAAGACCTGTACGGAGATGCCGCCGGTGCCGTTGGACTGCTTGGCTGGCCCCGTGAGGTCGCCGAAGAAGAAGCGCAGCGTGCCCCCGCTCAGAGGACAAAACCTCCCGGAACCTAGCATCTGGCCCGGCTTTGCAGGCCCGCCCACGCTGCCCTCGCTCTCCGTGTTCGTGCGCCATGAGAAGTGGGTCATCGCCTTACCCGGCTTCGCGTCTGGAGCCAGGGTAGCCACCATGAAATAGCAGCGCCCCCGCTCTACGGCGTGGACTACGCCGGAGAAATTCTCCAGGCGCCCCGGGATGGGCGGAGCCTCGGGCGTCATGTCTCCCAGGCTGACGCCGAGCCGGTCCTCGACGGCCTTGCGCTCCTTCGCGGCTGGATCACTTGGGTCGTTGATGCAGTGGGGGAGAGCCGTCAGCTTGAGTCCAGAGCAGGCTCGCTGTGCGCTCTTGCTGACGCACCTGTGCTCCTGGCCGGCGCACCACTCACAGCGAGTGTCCGTCACGCAGCCATCACAGCCCAGAAGGTCCGCGCAAGGATCAGGCGTGCCGTCACTCCCAGGCGGACTGGCTTCGGCGTGAGCTGGTTCAGGATTGGTGGGGGGGGAGACGGCACCGCTCTGGCAGCCAAGCACAAGCGCGCACGCTGAGCAGACAGCGCAGACCACGTTTGCCCTCACCCGCCAATCCACATGCATGCGCCGAGGGTAATCCCGGAGACCGCGCTTCGGCTACTCGCGCTTTGCATGCGAGAAGGTTCTGCGCCACCCTGCGTAGGGTCGAGCAGCTGATCGAGGCGCAGGCGATTCCGTGCGGTATTTGGAGCTACACGGACGACAGCGTGATGGCGCTGCAGTCGACGCATACAACGCGGAGTTTGCTGGGAATTCAGGGAGCGCCAGCCGGGCGGCGGCTGGCACCAGCGCTGAACGGCGTCTCCCACAGCAAGCAGCGGGCCAGAGCTTCGGAAGCCTGGACAGGGCGCGAAGCGTCTCGCTCTTCGCGCACAGGGCGCACCCCGCCCAGCGCCTTGGTGTAAAACCTGACAGACTGACGTCACTATTCAGCGTTTCTGACACTCCCGTGTTCTGCCGTGTGGAACCATCCTCTCGCAGCGCTCCTCGAGAGCGCGCCTGGAGCAACATGTGCCGTAACATCAAGACCCTGTTCAACTTCGAGCCACCCGCCAGCGACGCGGAGATACGCGCTGCGTCCCTCCAGTTCGTGCGCAAGCTCTCCGGTTTCAACACGCCCTCTCAAGCCAACACGGAGGCCTTCGAGCGCGCCGTGGAGGAAGTGAGCGACGTGGCGACCCGGCTGCTCGAGTCGCTGACCACCAACTCGCCACCCAAGGATCGCGCCGAAGAGGCGCGTAAAGCGAAGGAGCGCAATCAGCGCCGCTTCGGCGGCGCCTGAGCTACCGTGCGCCTGAGCTACCGTGCGCCTGAGCTACCGTGCGCCTGAGCTACCGTGCGCCTGAGCTACCGTGCGCCTGAGCTACCGTGCGCCTGAGCTACCGTGCGCCTGAGCCACCCTGCGCCTGAGCTACCGTGCGCCTGAGCTACCGGGTGCCGGAGCGGGTACGGCGCGTCTCACCCCCGCGATCGAGACCGCCATCGCCCGTCATGGGACGAAAACATTCACCGACGGCGCTCCCTGTGGCTGCGAAGTAGGGCTAGAGTCAGCCAGCGTGGAGTCGGAAGGTCAGCCCCCCAAGCCCGCAGTGCGCCTGGACGCAGATGCTGCGGCCCAGCGGCTCCCGACCGCCGTGATTCGGGTGCTGGTGCCTGGCCTGTACGCCTGGGTGGTCACCGT
>JAUILJ010000295.1 GCA_030433055.1 Polyangia bacterium | reverse complement strand
GCCGATGGCGATCCCTGCCCCGAGTGGAGCTCAAGGCACAGAAGCTCCCAAGCCTGACGAGGGCGACGACGAAGAATGACCTGGGACAAAACCCGAGGGATCGTCGGCAAGTCAGGCATACTCGGTAACTCACGGGGAGGATGAAGCGAATGGAGCGCCTATCGGGATTGGATGCGTCTTTTCTCTACCTAGAGACGCCCCAGATGCACATGCACGTCGCGATGGTGGCCGTGCTCGATCCCTCGGAAATGCCAGGCGGTTATTCGTTCGAGCGCATGACCGAGCTGATCGAGAGTCGCATTCACCTCGTGCCTCCGATGCGGCGACGGCTGCTAGAAGTCCCATTCAGCCTGCATCACCCGCTGTGGATCGATGATCCGCACTTCGACATCATCCACCATGTCCGACGGGTGGCTTGCCCGGCACCCGGCGGAATGCGCGAGCTGGGTGCGCTAGCCGGACGCATCACGAGCACGCCCCTCGATCGCTCACGCCCGTTGTGGGAGGCCTGGGTCATCGAAGGCCTGGAGAACGGCCACGTCGCCATCCTGTGCAAGGTTCACCACTGCACAGTGGATGGGGCCAGCGGCGCGGGTCTGCTCGTTCATCTGTTCGACTTGCAGCGCCAGGTGTCCTCACCCCCTGCCCCACGCAAGAAGGCAATCGCGGACTTGCCATCCCAGGGTGACATGGTGCGCTACGCGCTCCTGTCCCGCGTCAAACAGCCGGTCGAAGCCGCCAAGCTGGCAACACGAACGGTGCGAGCAGTCTCTGATTTGATCAAGCTCCGGCGGGATCCGGAGGCGCAGCACGGCGCAGCGCCACTGACCGCGCCGCGCACGCACTTCAACGGTGCGATCACGGCAAAGCGCAACGCCGCGTTCGCTCGCCTGCCGCTGGACGGCATCAAGACGATCAAGCGCGCGTTCGACTGCAAGGTGAACGATGTGGTGCTCGCCGTGTGCGCAGGCGCGCTAAGGCGTTACCTCGCGGCAAGGAATGAGCTGCCGGACATCCCGTTGATCGCGGCGGTGCCCATCAGCGTGCGTGCGTCCTCTGAGAAGGGGCAGTCCAACAACAAGGTCAGCGCGATGTTCACCTCCCTCGCGACCCACGTCGAGGATCCCGGTGAGCGGCTGCTGGCGATCTCGGCGACGACACGGGGCGCCAAGGAAGAGCACAACGCGATTGGCGCAGACATGCTGCAGAACTGGGCGGAGTTTGCCGCTCCGACGACGTTCAACCTGGCAGCCCGGTTCTACACGCGGCTCAAGCTCGCGGATCGGCACCGCCCAATTCACAACCTGGTGATCTCCAACGTTCCAGGGCCGCCCTTTCCGATCTACATGGCCGGCGCGGAGCTGGTCGCAGCCTACCCCATGGGGCCCGTGATGGAAGGCGCTGCGCTGAATATCACGGTCATGAGCTACAAAGGCTCGGTGGACTTCGGCTTCATGGTGGCGGCCGACTCGATGCCTGATGTCTGGGATCTCGCCGACCAGATCGAGCCTGCGTACCTGGAGCTGATCGAAGCCGCGCAGAGGCGCGCGGAGGACCTCGCTCAAGACGCCATGGTTGCCGCACAGAAAGCCTCAGCGAAGGCTCGGAGCGCCATCGAAGTGGCTGCGAGCGTGGGCCAGGTGGCCAAGGAGCTAGGCGTCGCCGCAGTCGAAGGCGAACCCGAGGACGACCCGCAGCATCAAGACGGGGACGACGCGCAGCCCGACGCACAATAGCCATGGCGACGAAGAAGCGCGCAGCCAAGGAGAGCGACGCGAGCCAGCTGCCGCGCTTCAGGCCACCGAGCAGAGCACAGGTGAAGCTGCTGATGGCCCCTAGCCGAGCCTACTTCCGGCCTCAATTCTTCGGTCTGGAGCACATCGATCCCGAACAGCCCGCGCTGCTCGTTGGCAACCACACGCTAATCGGTTTGCTCGACGCACCGCTCTTCGTCGCGCAGATTTACGAGGAGCGGGGGGTGTGGGTGAGGGCACTGGGCGATCGCTTCCATTTCGCGGTCCCTGGTTGGCGCGACATCATGCAGCGAATCGGCGTGGTGGTCGGCAGCCCGGACACCTGCGCGGATCTGATGCGAGCGGGCGAACACGTACTGGTGTTTCCGGGAGGAGGCCGAGAGGTCGCGAAGCGCAAGGGTGAGGCCTACGAGCTGATATGGAAAGAGCGCGTCGGCTTCGCCCGCATGGCCATCGAACATCGCTACCCGATTCTGCCCTTCGCAGCCGTCGGAGCCGAGGAGTGCTTCGACATCGTGTGGGACGCTGACGACGTGCTCGACAGCTCCGTGGGTGGATTGCTCAAGAGGACACCCCTGTTCGACGCGATGCGTGGAGGAGACGCGCTGATGCCGTTCGTGAGGGGCTGGAAGGGCACCCCGCTGCCCAAGCCCGAGCGCTTCTATTTCGGTGTCGGCGAAGCGATACCGACGGCGGCGCTCGAGTGCAAGCCGAGCGCGGTCTCGCAGCTGCGAGACCTGACCCGGGCGCGGGTGGAGTCGCTGATCAGTGAGCTGAAGGCGCGCCGTACCGAAGACGCACGAGCCGGCAAGCGCCGAAGGCCTCGCAGCTTGCGCTGACTATTTTCTCTCTGGATTTTCAGGGTGCGGCCGCATGCGCCACGCCGCGTAACACAGACCACGATAGATCACCCACACCGGCCATACCAAGACCAGGAACACGCGAGTGCACAGCAGAGACACCAGGCCGGCCCCCCAAAGCAAGTTACCCTGAGTGATACCGGCGATGACATCGCCCCCCGCCAGCAAATGCCGCAAGCCATAGCTGACGAGCCACACGCACGCCCCCACCGCGAGGGCACGCCAGGGGGCTGGCTCTCCTGGGACGGCTCGGCGGCTCATTGGTATGTCTCCGGCGGCAGCGCGGTGAGCATGGCGAGCAGCAGTGCATCCCCGAGAGCACCGGCCACGGCATAACGTAGCCCGTCGCTAGTATCCGTAGGGATCCCAAATAGCGCAGCCGTACGGTAGACTTCCTCGAACATCTGGCGTGCGCCGTGAGCGCGAGCCGCTCCAAGCGCGAACCCCGACGCTCCAACAGAAACGCCGAAGACGATCGGGCCAGCGTTCCCGTCTCCCGATCCAGAGTGGCCGGTCGCGTACTCCCTCACCGCGCCAAAACCAAGCAGGCTCCTGCGACCGTCGGCTTCGAGGCCGTGAAACAACTTGGCCGAGAGCTGCGGCGTCGCGAATGAGAGAAAGTACGAAGACACGGCGGTGCCAGAGCCGCGAGGCGCGTCCTTGGGCTCGCAGCTGCCGGAAACCGTGCGCTGTACCAGGTAGCCTGTCTTGTCGAGGGCACAGCTCTCGAAGCGACTCGCCCAAGCCCTCAGTTCCGGTCGTGGCTCGTTGCCCAGCGCAGAGTCGTGCAGCCCGATGGAGCCAGCCACTGCCGCAACGTCTGGAGGCCACGTTTCCCCGGGGTATGTTTCGATGAGCCCAGTCCTGGAGGCGAACAACCGCGAGGCGAGCTGCGTCGTGAGTCGGTCATGAATCGGGGCGAGCTCTGTCTCAGGATCGATCTTGCGCAGCATGCCCAGGCCGAGGTTGATGTATCCCAGGTAAGCATGGCCAGCCCGGGGAGCCATGTTCTTCACGCCGTGCTGTCCATAGACCTTCACGGCATATTCCAGCGTGCGCGGGTCCACCAGTCGCTCAGCGGCGCGCCGCATCGCGGGCAGCAGCTCCTCACGCAGCTCCGGATGGCTCAGGATGACCTGACCCAAGCCGAGCAGCGTCATCTGATAGATGGCCACGGCTGATTGACCATCGAAGCGCGACATCCCGCTGTGGTAGAAGTCGGGTTCGGCTTGTTCCAGCGCGCTCTTCGCGACTCGCCTAGCCAGGGCGAGCTGCGTGGACTTTTCCCCCCGGTAATACGCTGCGCCCTCGGTACCTATCACGTGCCGAGGGAGCGCGCCTAACCCCAACCCCAGGCTAAGACAGCCTAGTAGCAGGCGGATGTGCCGAGGGAGACGCGATTTGGCGCCTCCACGCTTCGATGAGTCTTCAGCTCCGACCGCTGTGGCTGGTGGACGTGCGCTGGAGTTGGGCAAGCTTGCCTCAGCAGTCGTCAGGCACGTCCGCGTGACTCAACACGCCCAGGGTCACTGACCATCGTGGTTCCCCGCCCTTGTTTCCCTGGTAGCTCACGATGCCGAGGGCCGTCGGGCTTGCCTTGGTCTGCGCGAAGGCACGCTTCATCACGTTGGCCATGGTGCAGCGAGGCATGCGGACGGGGCGCCCGGAGCAATCGGACTTCTTCATCGCGACCGTGGTGTTGCCGAACTGAGTGGCCGAGACGAGCACACACGTGCTGGAGCTGACGAACTGGAAAGTCGCTGAGTTGGTGATCTGGGAGCTCATGTCGATGCTGCCATCGGACTTCACGCCGTTGGCAGTGATCAGCGCGACCTGGAGCCCTGGATTCGACTGGGCGGCTGCCTTGTACGCAGCCGACGCTTGCGCCGTGACGTCGAAGTGCTTGTTGCCTCCGACTCCGGTCGGCATCCCGGGGATGTTCGTCACAGGTACGCCCGGATCGTCTTCATCGGGTTCTGAAGTCGGGGTTTGCACCACCGGCTGCGATGCCTGGTTGGCCTGACCAACGAGCGAGACACCGAAGAAGAACACGAACACCATCGCTACGATGAGCACGAACGCGCCCGCCGCGACGAGCAGGTAGGGCACCGGAGAGGAGCGATCCTGCGTCGCTGGAGGGGCAAGATGCAGGGAACCACCACTGCCGACGCCGGGGCCGCCATAGCCGCCGCTCATCACCTGGCCCCCCATCGTGCCCGGCACTTGGCCCCCCAGGCTCGGTGACGAACCGCTCGGCGCCTGGCCTCCCAGGGTGCTCGGCACCGTGGGTGGCCGCCCGTAGTGAGGAGTGGCGATACCCGAACCTGGACGCCCGCTGCTCCGAGCACCGAGGCCTCCCCAACTTCCGGGAGGAACCGACTGCGCGGCGAGTTCCAGCGCCTGCTTCATCTCGTACGCGTTCTGGTAGCGCTGCTCGGGGCGCTTCGCGAGGGCCCGGAACACCACCTGATCGAAGACTGGCAACAGATCCCCACGCACCGAGGTAGGCGGCGGCGGTGCTTGCTTCACGTGCATGTCGAGCAGGCTGTAGAGCGTGGGCGCCTCGAACGGCCGCGTGCCCGTCAACAGCTCGAACAGAATGACCCCCAGCGCGTAGATGTCGCTGCGGTGATCCACGTGGAGCCCCTGAGCTTGCTCCGGGGACATGTAGTGGGGCGTCCCCAGGATCGACCCGGTGCGGGTGGCGTCACTACCAGCACCCAGCTCTGGCCGCAGCTTCGCGATACCAAAGTCCAGCACCTTGGGTCGCCCCTGGGCAGTGACGAAGATGTTATCCGGCTTCAAATCGCGATGGACGATGCCTGCCTGATGCGCCGCTGCGAGGGCGTCCAGCACCTCGAACATCAGGCTCATCACGCCGCCGACCGGCAGCGGCGAGCGCTCCTTGATCACCTCGGAGAGCGATTGCCCGTCGAGGTACTCCATGACGATGTACGGCCGACCATCACTCAGCGTCGCGAGGTCCACGATGTTGACGATGCTCTCGTGACGAATCACGTTCACGGATCGCGCTTCCGCGAAGAAACGCTGAACCAGCGCGGGGTGGTGCGCGCACTCCATGCTGAGCACCTTGATCGCGACGCGGCTGCCGATCTGAGGGTGCACGCCCTTGTACACACGCCCCATGCCACCGACGCCGATCAAGGCGGCGATACGGTAGCTCCCCACCATCTGCCCCAGGAGCGGCTCGGTGAGGTTATCGGACAGCGGACTGCCGTCGCTCGGGCACTGGCCCGGCGCCTGGTAGCATTGACCGCACTCAGGACAGACGAACATTCCTCGCGGCGAGCATGGCAGAACTAGGCAGTGAGGGCACGCGCTGTCAGGAACCCTCGCGAATGATTACGGAAGCTCGCGTTCGGGTTCGCGTTTGAACGCTCGCGCGCCGGGACATTCGCAGCGCGTCGTGTGGCACGCCCAGCCCACCGGGTGCGGAATCACTCGGTGTACTGAAAGCGCTGCGGGAACGGTGGACGGCCCCGAGCCGTGGCCCAACCTGCGGCGGGACGATCGGCTTGGAAGTCCGCCTGATAGTCGCAGTAAGCGAGCACGAAGAGCACCGCCCCGCTGAACATCATCCTGCGGTGGAGTCCCATGGCCATCGCCCGCCCGGAACGCTCGGCGTTCGGCTCCGCCGCCGCGCGCTGCCAGCGCTTGATATAGCGATCCGTGAGCCACAAGAGCGGCAACCCCAGCAGCAAGAGCCGAGGGTAGTAACCGAGGACGATCCCCGCCGCGACCCCCAACATGGAGAAGCCCATGAGCCAGCGAGCAACGCGGATGACCCCAACCGCCCCGTGGGTCACCACCAGCGTGGAATAGCCTCGCTCGGCGTCTTCGTCTGCCTGGAAAGCCTGAGCCACGAAGTAGGCCCCCAGTATCCACGCGGCAAGGAGCACCAGCGTGGCAGCGCCGCGACCGGTCGGGGGCAGACCCGTCTGGGCGAAGCCGGCCAGCGGCGTCAACACCCCATAGCCCACCAGGTTGACGAAGGGCCCACCCAGCGCATGCCCTTTCCAGCGGGTTCGGGGGTGAGAATACAGCACCGCGAGCAACGCCGCGCCTGCGGCGCAGAGCACGCCTGGCCAGCGACTCATGCTGCTCACTGCCAAGGCGGCCGCGAGCGCCAAGTACCCGGCCACTGTAGTACCGCGCGGTAATGAAACCGGAGACGCCTGAAACAGCACCTCACCCTGGTCGTCGTCCAGCACGGCGTTGAGCCACAAGCTCCCAGCGTTGAGCAACCACCAGCTGCACAAGATGGCGACCAAGCCGGAGACACCTCGCGGCCCCATGCCCCAGTCCCACAGGGTGAAGCCGTATCCGATCAGCACGATCCAGGAGAGCCAGAATGCGCCCTGAGGCCTCGAGAGCCTCCACAGCGCGCTCGCCGTGGCTCGCAACCCCTGGGGGCGCCGACGTTCGCTGTTCGCCTCACGCGCCTGGTCGAGGCTTTCGGCTCCAGCACTCAAGGGCTAGCTCGCCGCCTCCTCTTCGAGGTCCAGTTCACTCGCGGTGCCCCCTGCCAGGCGCACGGCTTCTAGGTAGCCTGACTGATCGAGGACCTCGTAGCGATGGCGGTCCGAGTCGTACCAGAAGGTCTGCTCCTGTGAGCGCACACGGATACCGGCCTCAATCAGCGGTGCTTTGATCGGCCGGTAGCCGTCGGTCATTGCGATCTGGGAACGCACGCGGATGAATCGAGGGCGAGCGCGGAGCGGAAGCTGTCGCTCGATCACGCCGAGTATCTCGTCGGCATCGAGCTTCTCCGTCCCCCTGAGCACCACCGCGGCGACCGGCATCTGCCATGAGGTGCCCGGAACGCGCAGGGCATAGGCAACGGCGAGCCCCACCTCTGGCAGGTCGTAGAGGGCGTCTTCGATCTCCGTCGTCGCCACCGGACCCGTTACCGTACGGATCATATCGGTGGCGCGGTCTACGTACCAGTAGTCGCCGTCGTCATCCTGCCGCAGGATGTCACCAGTCAGGAACCACACATCGTCTGCCGCGAACGCGCCCCGGACGATACGCTTGGCGGTGTCAGGGTCCTGGGCGTACCCCGCGAGCGTGGCCGAAGGGTGCGTCGAGTCCACTCGCGAAACCATCATGCCCCACTCGTTCTCCTTGGCTGGCACGAGCCAACCCCGGGCATCCTTGATGAGCTCACCCCGATCAAAGTCGTAGCGCACGATGGCCATGTCCGTGGCGCCTGGCAGCGGCCGCCCCAGCGCGCCCAGCTTCTTGCCAGACGCATTGGCCAAGACCGCGTTCCCTTCGCTCGATGCATAGAACTCGAGCACGCCGACACCAAAGCGATCCTGCAAGCGGTACCAGACGTCCTTGCGCATCCCGCTGCCCGCGAACAAGCGCAAGGGGTTGATGTGCTCCGACGGCGCAACGGGAGCGTTGACCAGCTCCCTGCACATCTCTCCCGCGTAGAACACCACAGTGGCTCCGTAGCGGCGCACTTCCTTCCAGAACAGTTCCGGGGTGAAACGGCTCGCGAGTGCCAAGCGCGCCCCACCAACCAGCCCGCCACCGACGCTGACCAGCATCCCCGACTGGTGATGGAGCGGGAGGCAACAGTAGACGGTGTCTTTGCCTGTCAGCGTGCAGGCCGCTGCAGCGCCATAAGCAGAAAACGCCCAGCGGCGGTTCGTGATGCGTGCAGCTCGGGGTTTCGAATAGCGCCCCGACGTGAAGATGATCATCGCCAGATCGCCGGACTTGCCCGGATTCGGCTCGTACCAGGCGGGGAGCTCGACCCGTTCAGGATCGATCTGCTCCATATCGATCACCCCCGCGGTGGAGTTGCGCACGCGCCCACCGCC
>JAUILJ010000294.1 GCA_030433055.1 Polyangia bacterium | reverse complement strand
GTCTACCTCGACGATCGCGATCGTCGGGGAGCCTTCGGAGAAGCAGAGCTCGCCTGGGTGCGCCTCTTGGGCAGCGTGGCATCCATCGCGATCGCCGAAGCGCGAGATCAGCTGCTCCTGCGAAGAGCAGCGCGCCACGCCCAGCGTGCGAAGCACCGCCTCGAGGCAACGCTCCAGCAAGAGCATCAAGAGCTGGTGCTCGTAAGACGCCAGCTCGACACGCGCCCACATCCAGAAATCGTCGGCGAGAGCGCGCCCATGGTCGAGCTGCTACGGCTGCTCGATCGAGTAGCGGACACGGCGCTCCCGGTGCTGATCTTCGGGGAGAGCGGTACCGGGAAGGAGCTGGTCGCGCGCGCCGTCCATCACTCCAGCGACCGCGGCAAGCGTGCATTCGTCGCCGAGAACTGCGCGGCGGTCCCTGAGAGCTTGCTCGAGTCGACGTTGTTCGGCCACGTGAAGGGCGCGTTCACCGGCGCAGACAAGAACCGCGTCGGCTTGTTCGAGCTCGCCCACGGCGGGAGCCTGTTCCTGGACGAAATTGGCGAGATGAGCCTGGCGATGCAGGCGAAGCTGCTGCGCGTGCTGGAGCGCGGGGAGATCCGCCCAGTAGGTGCGGCGTCGACGCGCAGCGTTGACGTACGCATCATCGCCGCGACCCATCGCGACCTGCAAGAGCTGGTCAGGGCTGGTTCTTTCCGGGAGGATCTCTTCTATCGTCTGGATGGCTTTTCACTTCAAGTCCCGGCGCTGCGCGAGCGCCCGGGTGACGTGCGCTTGTTGTGCGAACACTTTCTCAGGCAACACGCAAAACCAGCGCCCACGCTGAGCGCGGCGGCGCTGCGCGTGCTCGAGGAGTACTCCTGGCCTGGCAATGTGAGGCAGCTGCAGAACGAGCTGCGCCGAGCCTCGGTGCTGTGTGATGGGACACTGCGCCCCGAGCACTTGACACCGGAGCTGAGGCGCCAGGCCCGAGAGGTCGAGGCGGGGCTCGACCTCAAGCTCGCCCTCGAACTGCTCGAGCGGCGCCTCGTCGCCGAAGCGCTCGAGCGTACCAGCGGCAATCAAACGCGCGCCGCGAAGCTACTCGGCGTCTCGCGGTTCGGCCTACAGAAGATGCTTAAGCGGCTGGCGATCGAGATCCACAACTAGCCGATCACCGTGCCCTTGCGTCGCGCTCAGCGCTCAGAAATTCTGTCACGGCGCCCTCCAGTCTCGAGTCGTCTTGCTCCCAGCCCAGCGCGACACGCAACTCGACGTACAGCCGTCGAGCGGCGTCGAGTGACTCCAAACAGGAGGCGACATCAGGCGTTGCAACGCAGCCAGCCAGGGCCGCGCGATAGCGAGGCGCACGGAGCTCGAAACGCCGTACCCCTTGCGCTGCGAGCCCGGACTGACCGCTCGCCAAGAGCGCCATCGGGCCGAGTACGCGACCTCGCAAGAAGGCCAACAGGTCGAGACACTCGAACACCTCGCCGCGGGCCGCCTTGGTGATGCCGTAGTGCAGCCACGTCCAGAGTCGCGGCTCCGCCCAGTCGAACGTGATGCACGGTAGCTCGGAGATCTCGCCGTCCAGGTGGCGCGCGGAGAGTTCGTCATCCTTGCAGAAAAGCACGGCGCGCGGCTCTACCCGCTCAGCCGACTCCACTGGAGTCACCAGCTTGAAATCGACGTGCAGCAGCGGTGACGCGAACAGACAAATCAACAGCCTCGGCTCACGCAGATGATCGCCACGAAAGGCGCTCAGGCAGCCGAGCTCCCGAGGGAGCCGCTCCCCCTCGAGCAGGCCATCGCGAGCGTCTGCAGCGCACACCACCGTGAAGTCGATGTCCGAGTAGGAGTCACTCACGCCGCTCACCAGCGACCCGCCCAGCAGCACGGCGCGCACCTCCTCACGAGACTCGAGCGCAGGTAGCAAGCGCCGGACGAGCTCCGCGTGAGGCACGGGCCACTGCCCCATCCCCTGCTCGCGCAGCGCGTCGGGCGCGCCAAGCTCCCCCGTTGCGCCCTCATCCATCGCCAGACTCTGCCAGAATCTTTACTCGGGATCGATAGCCCGCTAACTCAGTCCCGATGCTCAGCCACCACGATCTCCGGCCCTCCAAGCGAGGCTCATCGCTCCCCGCTGCACGGGCTGTGTAACGAGTCGTGATGGTTACAGAGCGCCCGAAGCCGAAGAAGCGACAGCCCGCGGAAACCGCCACGTCGGAGTGGCGGGCTGGCTTGCCTCCCCCGAAGCCGATCCTGAAATGGGCGGGAGGCAAAACCCGACTGATTCCAGACGTGCTCGCTCGGCTCCCCGAGCACATCACCACCTACTACGAGCCCTTCCTCGGAGGAGCGGCGGTGTTCTTCGCGCTGGCGCGTTCGAATCGCTTTGAACACGCGATCCTCACGGATAAGAACCCGGAGCTCGTCGATGTCTATCGCGCAGTTCAGCAAGACGTGGAGAGCGTGATCGAAGAGCTCTCACGCATGACTCACAGCGAGCAGGCGTACTACCATATCCGTGCGCAAAAACCTCGAGGGCTGATCAAGCGCGCAGCGCGGACCATCTACCTGAACCGAACGGGCTACAACGGGCTGTACCGTGTCAACCGTTCGGGCGAGTTCAACGTGCCCTTCGGGCGCTACAAGAACCCGAAGTACTGCGATCCGCCGAGGCTTCGCGCTGCGTCCCTCGCGCTGCAAGATGCGGAGATCTTCGTCTCGGACTTCGAGCAAGCGACCCGCGACGCGACAAAGGGCGACGCGGTCTACTTCGACCCCCCGTATGTCCCGCTCTCCCCCACCTCCAACTTCACGGCCTATCAACGCGAACCCTTCGGCCTGGGAGAGCAAGAACGCCTGGCGATCCTGTTCGATGAGTTGGGGCGGCGCCACGTCCACGCCGTGCTCTCCAACTCCGATACGCCGATCACCCAGCAGCTCTACAAACCTTTCCAC
This sequence comes from Polyangia bacterium, assembly GCA_030433055.1. Lineage (GTDB taxonomy): Bacteria > Myxococcota_A > Polyangia > Polyangiales > Polyangiaceae > JAHBVY01. Next base: position 5,553 of record JAUILJ010000294.1, on the reverse strand, counting down.
GTGGATAAGGTATCCATGCCCCGCGCCATCAACTCGAGGGCGTCGGGGCGGGGCAACGTTGGCGAACTCTTGGTAGTCTATCGCCGTCAGAAGGCCCGCTGAGGGCTCAACCGAGCATGGAGGCTGGAGCGGAGCGCCGCTACGCTGCGTCCACTTCCAGCTCTTGGAACAGAGGCCGGAGCTCCGGGTTGGCCCGCAGCGGCGCGCAGAACGCGGAGGCCAGCTCGAGCAGCTCGCTCTCGAGATCGTCAGCCCGCTTGCCCGCCTCACCAATGGCGGACTCACACTGAGCACGCTCTTTCTCGATGGTTTCCTCGTGGCGAGCCATGCTCTCCCGCAGGCTCTTCACCTGGAACTCCAGGTCGTCGACCTCGGTCTTCTTGTCCCCGAGGAACTTCTCCGCTTGGCGCACCTGGACTTTGATCGCCACCCAGGCATCCATTGCGTCAGCCACCTCGCGATAGGCGGCGGAGAGTTCGCTGTAGGGTTCCTGGAAGCCGCTACGTCCTTCCCAGGTGATCACGTTCTTGTGGATCTCGACCACCTTGTCGCGTTGCGCTTCGAAGTGCCGCTGCAGCTCCGCGAGGCGCTGCTCCGCTTCCTTGGCAGCGTCACGCCCTCGGCTGGCGTCGATGCCCAGCGCGTCCATCGCGTGCCCGAAGCGCTGCCGCCCTTCCTTGCCCCGTTTCTCGATCGCCTCGAGCTTTCGCTGATCCTGCATCCCGCGATTGCGCAGCTCGCTGACCTCCTGCACCAGCCGTTTCACTCCCGAGAGCTTGTCCAGCAGGTCCTTGGGGGGGTTTGCCGGATAGACCTTGGTGAGCATCTGTTCGAAGACAATGGTCCGCCGCACCCAGCGGTCGAGCGCGACCGGAGGCAGCGTCGGGGCCGGCCCTGCGTCGCTGAAGCGCTCGTGCGGTTCCTCCGGGATACGAATACCGATCGCGCCAGCGATCGCCACCAGGTCGTTGTGCAGGCGGTGCGCATCGACCGGCCGGTCCTTCGGATCCTTCGCCATCAGCTGCACGACCAGCTGATCGAGCGCCTCCGGAATGGAGTCGTCGATCGCGCGGGGATGCGGCGGCGGCTCCTTCATGTGCTTGAGGAAGAACGTGGCCACGTCCGGCGCGTCGAACGGCAAGAGGCCGGTCAGCATCTCGTACATGATGACGCCGACCGCATACAGGTCCGCGGCGGGCCCGGCCTCGGTCGACGTGATGCGCTCCGGCGCCATGTACTGCGGAGTACCGAAGACTTCACCTGCTCCAGTGAGCCGCGTGTCCTGCATCGAGCGGGCGATGCCGAAGTCCAGGAGCTTGATCACCTCGGGGCCTTCATCGCCTCGAGCGACGAAGATGTTCTCAGGCTTCAAGTCCCTGTGAATCACCTCGAAATCATGGGCGCGAGCCAAGGCTCGAGCGATCTGGATCCATTGAGGCAGGGCGCGGTCCAGAGGTACCTTGCCGCGAGCCACCAGCTCAGCCAGGGACTCTCCGACCAGGAGTTCCATGACCAGGTACAGCGTGCCGTCCTCCAGCTCGCCCTGGTCGAAGATCTCGATGATGTTCGGATGCGCCAGCTTCTGCGCGCTCTTTGCTTCCCTACGGAAACGTTCTCGGACGACCTTGTTGCCTGCGAGCGCAGGGCTCATGATCTTGACAGCGCAAGGGCGATCCACGAGGCGGTGGCGCGCGCGGTACACAGTGGCCATTCCGCCTTCGCCCAGCACATCTTCGATCAGATACCGCCCGCCGATGGTGCTGCCTATCAGCGGATCTTGGATCTCGATCAGCTGATTCCCGTCGACAAAGCAGGTCGTGCTCTCACTGGGATACTTTAGATTGCAGACAGGGCACTGCTTCATGACTGAGAGCCGCAAGCGATCCGTCGCCAGACGGAGGGACAAGACTTGCTGGAGAGTACACCAGGCAGCTCGAGAAACGGACGCGTCCGAGCCAACAATCGTGCGGTTCTCCCCGCGCTCCGCTGATCGCCCGCTTCCGATCCCACGACCAGGCGCCCACCCTGCACAAGTGCTCCCCGTCACGCTGCGGAACTCGCTGAACGCGAGCTACTAGAGGGCTCACGAGCGCCGGAACGGCCGCTTTGTGGAGCAGGGCCCGGTCGTCGGTTATCGAAGCCCCAGGCTTTTGGGGCGAGGCGCCTCGTTTTCAGCCCGGGCAGCCCACGGCTGCGCCTAATCTGTTTTAGTTACCCACACTTACAGCCCAGATCCTGGAGGCTCACGGCTCGAACGGCTGCTGCGTGGCGATCACCACACCCGCTTGCTCGCTCTCGGCTTGCTCACGGGCCTCCACGGAACCCTCGGCCGGGGGAGGCAGGACCTCGGCGAGCTCCGCCCCCCTGGGGACGATGAAGTGTTCGTCCGTGGGCGGGTAGACGTCGACAGTCTCTTCCACGCGAGTGCTGCCGTCGGCCAACGTGAGCTCGCGGACGCGACGCAGGCGGTAGCCGCGAATCCCCTTCTGCTTCTTGATCACGGTGCCTTCGCTGAGCCAGCCACTCTCGGTGATCTTGCGCTTGAAGGGGAGGATCGCGAGCGTTTCCGTATGCCAACGCACACTGGCTGGCTTGTCCTCTCCGAGGAGCTGGACCCTGAGCTCGTTTCCCTTGACCACCGTGTGAACCACCAAGGGTTCATCCCAGGGGTTCTTGATCTTGAGGTCCACGCTCGGCCACGCCACCGTGGAGTCGAGCCCGAGCGGCATGTACGCCGAAGGCCGGGAGTGCGGAGCGCGCTCGACGATATCGAGCCCCCCGTAAACCGCCGCTGCATGCAGCGTGCTCGAGACCTGGCAGGTGCCGCCGCCCACGCCCCGTACCATTTCTCCTCGGAAAATTTCCCAACCGGGCCGAAAGCCGTTGTCTAGGGTCCTCGCACCGACCAGCGCGTTGAAGCTCACGAGCTCCCCCGGGGGCAAGACGACTCCATCCAACCGACTGGCAGCGGTCTCGATGTTGGTCGCCCGGTTGTCCGCGTCCCCTCCCCTCGAGAAACGGGAGGTGTACTCGGCGACGACTCGCTCTGCGCGGATCTCGGACAGCGCGCGAGAGCTCAGCTGCGGAGAGATACGCACATCGACCAGTGAGCTCCTGCGCTCACCTCGCCTGAGGGCGACCAGCAGTGATTCGATACTCCGATCCACGTCGAGGTAGACTCCCGGCCGATCAGGCTCGACCTCGATCGAGCTCGGCAGCGGATGAGTTGGATCGACGATCCCCAAGCCCTGCAACTTGAAGCGCGCGTCGACTCCAGGTCGATCCTGGGCTTCTTTGATGTCCGCCAGTACCTGGGCGGCAACGCGCCGGTCGAAGCGCACGGGCAACGGTAGATCGATCAGCCCGAGGCGCGCGGCGCGTTGCTCTCGCCAGCGCTCGAGCCAGCTGCCATGACGACCGATCCGCTCGGCGCGTCGAGCAAGTTCGTCCACACCGACCTCGAGCCAGAATTCGCGCTGTTCCGTGCGGGGACTCTTTAGCGAATCTTCGCCGCCTTCGCCCATTTGCATGGTGCTCTGGAAGGAGGAGGGCATGAGGTAGCTGCTGGCCCCGGCGAAGATGCCGGAGAACATGCCACTGGAGGACAGGCTGCCGCTGGAGAACGGTCCGTCGTAGATGGTGCTGATCACGCGCTGTTGGAGTGTGCGGAGAAATTCGTCGCTGCCAAGGCGCTCGCCGATTGCAGCTCCACCGGACAGTTCCACGATTTGGTTGTAAACCTCATCGTCGATGGTCGCGAATTCGACGTCGGTTTCTTCTGCGATGCCCAGCTTTGGAACCGTGGTTTCGCCGGAAACGGCGATTTCCTTGAAGGTGCCTTTGACATCGTAAACGCCAAGGGCGACCCGGATCGCGCGGACACGGTCCTTGATCGTCAGGTAGTGCTGGGACGTGTAATCGCTAATCTCGATGTCATAACGGTTCTCGAAACCTGATTGTCCGATCAAGGATTCGGAAACGCGCAAAATGAGGGGGCGGTTGTGTTTGTTGCGCTCGATGCCGAGGCGTTTGCGCACGGCGCGGCCGACCTCCCAGTAGACGAAGATCTTCTCGGGATCGCGGGAGAGAAGGACAACCTTGGTGTCATCATAGTCGTTGGGAAGTTCCCGGTTCTCTGACTCAAGCTCGCGCATGCGGGCCTGAGAAGCAGGCGCAGGCTTGGCTTTGACGACGGACTTCGCTGTGGCTGGCTGTACGACAGCGGGGGCAGGCTCGGCGGTATTCGCCTTCGCTTTTGCGACACGCTTGGCCGGTGCCTTGGCTGTTGTGGCCGCTTTGGCCGTAGTTGTCTTCCTGGTGCCCGCCTTGGGGTTTTCTGCCTTGGCGGCAACGGTGGCCTTGGTCTTGGCCTTGGCTGGCGCCTTGGGCTTTGTGGCGGCCTTCGGTTCCTTGGTCGTCGCGCTTTTCCGAGCGGTCGTCTTGGACGATTTCGGGCTGGCCTTGGCCTCCCCCGATTTGGCGGCGGCGCGAGCGGGAGGGGCCTTTTTTGCGGCCTTCTTCGTCGCGGTTTCCTTTGTGGTCTCGGTTGTTGTTTTCGCCTTTGCCATGTTCGCTCGCAAACTCCTCAAAATCTGAACGCTTTGCTCATGAGAGCAACGCTGTCCTGCCATCCCTATCTGAACCTGTGGTACCGATAAGTACCAATACGGGCACGGGCCCCATAGAACGAAATCGGTGCCCATTTGTGACGGCCTGTTGTATCCCGGGGAGGGGCGCCGTTTGCCATCGAATTCGATGCGACCGTTCTTGCGGAATTGATTGCACAGCGGTTGAGGGTGCATGAATAAGCGATTTATATCACTGGTAAAGGGCTTGTGCACGGTATGCCCCGGCGACTCCTGAAAACACTGGAATTGCACAAACAAAAGTGCCGCCCCGGGGGGGCGGCACTGGTACGATCCTGAATGGTGGGGGAGTGAGTCGGAACTTATTCCTTCTCGCGATCGCGACGGGACTTCTTTGACGGGGCGAATACATCGCTGAATTCGGCCTTCAATTCGTCCTTGGCGGAGCGACGGAATTCTTCGACATAACCCAGTTGGCTGGTCATCAGAAGGCGGGCCTCCAACTCCGGGATGCCCTCCTCCATAAAGGTATCCTTTGATGCGGCTTCAACGTCTTCCACATGAAGCACCACGATAGCGGAGATAAAGGGATCCTGGCCGGTTTCACCGATGGCGGTTTCGCCGGCGGAGATGGTGATGAACTTGTTGGTGAGGTTGCTGCTCGCAAGCTCTTGTGGTGGTTCGGAGCGGCGGAATGAATCCAGCTTGGCGGCTGTGTAGCCCATTTCCAAGGCGGCACTTGTGAGAGAGTCACCGGCTTTGACGCGGGCGATCAGCGCCTCGGCCTTTTCACGGGACTGCTCCGCCTCGTACTCGCGCTTCATCTGGCTTTCAACCTGGGTGCGGGCGCTTTCGAAGGGAAGGATTCGCTCTTCGATTTCCTGAGCAACGGTAAGCACGGCAACCGTGCCGTCATTCGTCTGAAGAGGCCTGCTCATGCGGCCAAGACGCAGCGTGGAAAGCGCCT
>JAUILJ010000293.1 GCA_030433055.1 Polyangia bacterium | reverse complement strand
CGCCTCGACCAGCGCCCCGGTCGGCGAGACTCCCACTCCAAGAATCGTGCTGCTGCGCGACAGCGGCGCGCACTTGAGCCCGCTCCTGCATTGCGGTCCAACACTGATCTGGTCGAGGGTCGTGGGCTGAAAACGACCGAAAATGGAAGGCCTCACCCAGCCGTACTGCGACGCGAACGCGGAGTGCCACTCGAAGTCGCCGTCCCACAGCAGGTTGTCGCTCTCCGCCATGTTTCCGTACGGACTGCGATATTCGACCGTTCGCTTCACAGCGGTGCCGCCGCTGCCGGCGTTTCCGCCGTCACCGGCAGCACCAGCGTCGCCACCAGCGCCCGCTGCGCCGCTCCCGGCCTGGCCGCCGGCTCCCGCCTCGGCGGCGCTGAAGCGCTCGTCCGATCCACAGGCGGTTGTGGCGCATAGCGCCACGCTCACCCCAAGCAGGGGCACCCAAGTCTTGAGGCTCATTTCGCCAACTCCTGTCGCACCCAGCTCAGCGCGGCGTCGTAAACGCTGTCCTTGCCGGCCAGCAGGTCCGATTGTTTCTGCACCACGACTGTGTCCGGCTCCACCCCGTGACCGTTGAGCATTTGCCCGGAGAAATGCAGGGTGTCTCCCACCGCGATCGAGTACCCGAGCCCTAGCCAGTAACCGAAGGTGAACAGCGTGGAGAAGCCTCCCGCCGTCTGATACGGGCCAAAAATGCGCGCTCGAGGCGCGCCCTTGATTCCGAGCGGTAACCAGTCACTCGCGGAGCCGTCCAAATGAGTGAGCAGGGCAACCGGCAAGTCGGTGCGAGCGTTGCTGCTCCCGGCGTACTCCATGCCGCCTGTGGCGAGCAGCTGGTTGAACAGCGTCTGGCCCTCACCCGGACCGACCGCGGGCTGCGCGTTTTGATGCCGAAACAAGAACACATCGAGCGGGGTCCGTTCGCGCACCAGGTTCCACAAGATCGCAGGACCGAGGCTCGTCCCTCCGAAGCCGGTCCGGTGGTCCAGGATCACGCCGCGTGCGTTCGCCTTCCCGGTCCTGACAGCGCCGTCCCACAGCGCGCCCACGCCCTGGTTCCCCTGGACGTAGAGCGAGCTCCACATCAGCCCATAGATCGCCTCGGTCGGGTTGCTCTCGAGCACGATCCCCTGAGCCGTGGCGCCACGGCTGTGGCTCGTTGGTGCGCCGGGCACGTGAATCACCGGGCGATTGTCACAGCCGATGTCCTGGTCAGCGTCTGGCGGCGCCGGCGGAAGTGAGTCGATATCGATCGTCTCGATAGTCGGGCTGCAGGTGCCCTGAGCCGCGTCGCAGCGCACCACCTCGAGGCGATGCGCAAACTTCGTGACCAGATCCCGCAAGCGCGCGGTGTGCTCGGCGTGGGTCACGTGATTGGAGGCGGTCCAGTAGCCAGGATCGACATTGATGAGCGATCGCGCCCACTCGATCGGGTGTCGACCATCGACCCTCACCAGGCGGTCACCTGCGTGGAGGCCCAGCGTGTTCCCTTTGCCAACGTGCGACACCAGGATGTCCAGGTACTCGGCGCTGCTTGGCGCCGCCTGCGCGCTCGCGTCCGCGCGCCCCTCGATGAAGCACACGGAGATTGGTTGAGGGTCATCGAGAATGAACCCATCGATCCCAGAGCTGGTGGTGTGCCAGTCGTGAAGTCGCCCGATCGCGGAGCGATAGCGAGTCCAGAACGTCAGCGCGTCAGGCGCTGCCCGCATGGCGACGATCTCCGTCAGAGCGGCCGGGAGGTCACGGGCGCGATTTTCCTGGGGCCCGTAGAGATGCTGAAAGCGCGCGCCGAGATAGCTGACCAGCGCGTCGCGCTCCCCGGCGCCGGGCAAGGCTGGCACACGAGCCGCAGCGTCGCGACAGTAGCCGTACTCGCAGACCTCGTCCGACTGACAGCTCTGCGTGTCCTGAGCCCCCTCACAGCGCGCCAGCGTCCGGCCTGGCCCCTCATCGAGGATCTCGAGCGCATCAAGCTCCGCACCGGTGGTGGTGAAGACGCCGAACGTCAGGCTCCCGCTGTTCGGTCCGTCGATGTTCAGGGGGTTGCTCTTGAGCTCGTACCAGCCGTCACTGGTGGTCCGCCCGGTGGGAAAGAAGGCTGCGAAATCCAGCGTACGTCCCGCGGAGTCGGAGAGTTCGAGTGTCGCGACCACCTCCCCCTCACGAGCCCAAACGCTCGCGGAGTAGCGCCGCGGCTCCGCTGGCAATGCCACAGGGAAATCATAGCCCTCGTAGACCGCGAGCTTGAGCACCCTCCGCCCCTCGAGCGCGTAGTCAGCCTCGAGCGTCTCCAGCGTCGGCCCCGACTGACCACCCGCTCCTGCGCTCCCCGCGGCGCCGCCAGCGCCCGCGAACGCCCCCCCAGTGCCCGCCGCGCCGCCGGTGGCTGGCGCCCCGGCGCCACTCCCTCCCGCACCAGCAGTCGACTGACCGCCCGCCCCCGACGACGGAAATGGTTCCTCCCCCGCCTCGAAGCCCAAGCGATACACCGCCTGCGCGTCGAACGAGAACTCTCCTCGAGCGTCGAACTGGCTCGCCAACGCAGGAGCGCTGAACAGCAACAGCGCCCAAGGCACCACGGAAACTCTCATACTCTCCAACCCAATCCCGGTGACGCTCTGCGCGGGTCCACGTTGCCCCGGCGATGACTCAGTGCCGGTCGACACTGCGTCGGGGTCGAGCGCCATTGGCTCAAGGAAACACCGCGTGGCCGACTGCGGCTCAGCACGTGCCGCCTGAGTAATGCGAACCCGGACTTCCCACAACCCGGGAAGCTCGGGGAACGCCTGCCACCCTCGACCCAGTGCGGCGGTCCAGCGCCCAGGCCCTACAAAGCTGAAGTGAGGGTGTAGCCTGCGACGCTTTGAGACACGCATGGCAGGCTTGCTATGCTCGACGGGATGCAGAGCGGGGAAGCGGCCAAGCCGAAAGTCAGCAGCGTCGCCGTGGAACTCACCGCTTACTGCAATCAGAAGTGCAGCTACTGCTACAACGAGTGGCGCGAAGACGGCGGGCGTTCACTCTTCGAAGGCGAAGCGCGGCCGCTGCATCCCGGGGGCCTTCAGCTGGAGCGGATGCGTCGCTTGCTCGACGCCTGGGACATCGACCACGTCACGCTCACGGGTGGAGAACCCTGTGCCAGTCGTGAGCTGTTCCCACTTCTGGACCTGCTGCAAGAGCGCGACGTCGGGGTCCAGATGATCAGCAACGGAGGCTTGATCGACGCAGCCCTCGCCACGCGCCTGGCAAGCTACAGGCTGCGCTTCATCCAGATCACCCTGAACGGCTCGGAGCGCGCGCTGCATGAAGCCCACGTCGGAGAGGGACACTTCGACGCCACGTTGCGCGGGATACGCGCGCTCGTGGCACGAGGCGTACCCGTGGTTGGCTGCGTCGTGGTCACACGCCAGAACGCGGGCAACGTCGGCGAGATCTTGGAGCTGTGGGAGCAGCTGGGGGTTCGGCACATCGCGCTCAGCCGCTTCAGTCCTGCGGGCTATGCGGCGAGTCATGCCGCCGCGCTGCTGCCGAGCCGCAAGGATCTGCTCGACGCGTTCACCGCCACACAGGTTTTTCTGAACAGCTGCAGCGAGCATATCCCCACGGCAAATCAACAGGTTCGAAGCCGGAGCTACCAGGTGTCTTGCACCATGCCGGTACCGCCTTGCGCCGTGGAGGTCGAGCAATTCCCCGACATTCGCTTCGGCACCTGCCCGATTGGCACGGGGGCCCAGGAGTTCGCGCTCGGGCCAGATGGCAAGCTGCGCAACTGCACATTGCATCGCCAGGCCATCGGCGCCGTGAGAGACGTCTTGGCTCCGGACGTGGACCTGGTGGCGCTGCTCCAGGCCCCGGAGATCCGAGAGTACCGCACGCAGCTGCCCGAGTTCTGCGTGGGCTGCCTCCACGCGTCTAGCTGTGCGGGTGGCTGCGGCGCCGCCGCGGAGTGGGTGCTGGGTCACGCCCGGCGCTACCCCGATCCGTTCGTGTGGCAACACATCGATGACGAGTTTGGAACGCGCTTGGCCGAGGAACGCGCCAGAGACGCAAAGAAACGCCTGGAGCTGATCCTATGAGCGATGAAGAAGAAGCCCGGCGACGCATCCTCGAGCGCCGCGCCCAATTTATCCGCGCGGCAATAACCTCTGCGGGAATCGGCAGCGCGAGCCTCGTGCTCAACGCCTGCGACAATCCCATGGCCCAGCCTTGCCTCGAGCCACTACCCATCGACAATCCGCCCAGCGCCCAGCCCTGCCTGGAGCCGATGCCCCTCCCCGCAGACGCCGACGTCGTTGACGCGGGCAGCGCCCCCAACCCGAGCGCCTCGCCCAGCGCGAGCGTGAACACGAACCGCGGCTCGACCCCAATCAGCGGCACCCAGCAGTCACCCCGGGGCTCAGCATCCAGCACGGCCAAGCCACCACCGACACAAACCGTCGTCAAGCCGCCGACGCCGATGCCGTGCCTCAAGCCCATGACACCGCCCAAGACCCGCTAGCGCATGCCGAAGCCTGACAGGCCCCGTGTGCTCCTGCTCTGGCCCGGTGGCCTGTTCGCTGGAGGTGGCAACTTCGGCGTTCCCCAGCTGCTCAGCCTGGCCCAGGCGCTGAAGCGCGGCGCGGACGCGGAGGTGGAGATCATGGATCTCGACTCCGAGCGAGTGCTCAATCCCCGCGGGATCGACTTCGGTGAGCTTGCAGCCAAGGCGTACGACCTCGTCGGCGTGAGCTGCTATTCGTCCTACGACTATCTCAAGGTGCTCGCGCTCGGAGAGCTGCTGCGCGAACACCTTCCGAAGGCGTGGCTGGTACTTGGCGGCTATCATCCCAGCGCCCGCCCCAGTGACTTCACCCGGGAAGGCTCACCCTTCGACTTCGTCGTGGTTGGGGACGGGGAGCGCCCTCTGCTGCGCCTCACAGAGGCGCTCGTGCAGGGCAAACGTCCGTTGAACCGGGTGCTGGGGCCGGACTCCGTGCCGCACCCCGGCGAGTTGATGCCCTACCCCTGGGAGCTGCTCGATCGCTACCGCCCCATCGCGCGAAACCTCGCCTCCCAGGCGGAAATATACCTCTCTCGTGGCTGCCCGTTCGACTGCGCCTTCTGCATGGAACGCGCAAAGCGCGACGTCTCTTGGCGCGCCTTGGAGCCGGCCGCCGCTGTGGAGGAACTGCATCGCCTCGACCAGTACCTGGACCTCTCGCGCTGGACGCTCTTCGTCGCCGACGCGCTCTTCGGCATGAAGCAAGCCTGGCGCCGCGAGTTCTTGGAAGCGCTCGCCAGGCGACCGATCCGCGCGAGGAAGATCTGGCTCCTGATCCGCGTGGATCTGATCGACGAAGAAGACCTGCGACTGATGGCCCGCGCCAACGTCGGCCCGGGCTTTGGTCTGGAGAGCGGAGACCCGGAGCAGCTGCGGCGCATTCGCAAAGCCGGCAAGCTCGAGCGCTACCTGGACAAGATGCTGACGGTCGCCGAGTGGGCGCGAAAATACCAGGTACCCTTCGGCGCCAACATCATCGTGGGGCACCCTGGGGAAACGGAACGCAGCCTGAGAAATAGCGCGGCATACATGAAGAAGCTGTTCCTCGAGCATCCTCGAGGCACTCACGGCTTCCTCTCGGTGGACCCATTTCGCCTCTATCCCGGTTCGCCCATCGACGAAGAGCGCGAGAGCTGGGAAGCCGACACCGGGATGCGGGTGCACCGCTACCCCTGGTGGGAAGACGGCGATCAGGACTTCCTGAGTGAGTGGGTCGATGCATCGGGTGAACTCGAGTACCGACGCACACAGAGCCTTGTCAGCGAGCTATTCGACCCCATCTTACAGGCCCTCCCGGAACGCTTCGCGTACGCCGGCCCGGCCCGCGACTACTTCATGCGGGCCATCCGCGATCAGGTCGAGCACACGACTCGCCGCGCGCGCTTGCGCAAGCTCGGCTTGTGGCACTTGTGGAGCGGGCTCCACTACGCGATCCCCCCCGCCGAACGTCACCAGAGCATGGCCCAAGACACCGAACTGAAGGAGCGATCCCGCGCCGAGCGCCGCGAAATGCTGGCGTTCATGGAACGACAAATCCCCCTCCCAGCCGAGCTGCGGCGTGCGTTGACGGAAGTGCCCCGGGAACAGTTCGTGTTATCCGAGCTGATCCACCGCGCCGCAGAGGACGTGGCTCTGCGCCTGGACGACAGCGGCAAGTCCACGATCAGCGCACCTCACGCCTACGCGCTCAGCTTCCGCGCCCTCGACATACAACCGGGAGACCGCGTCGCGGATCTCGGCGGGGGCTCGGGGTACGGAGCGGCCATCCTCGCACAGCTCGTAGGTCCGCAGGGAAACGTAGTGAGCATCGAGTTCGACCCTGGGCTGGTCGACTGGGCTCAGCGCAACCTTGCGCCTTGGCCCTGGGCTCACGCGGTGACCGGCGACGCCCACGCCGTGGACCTGTGGCAGGGCGCCAACAAGGTCACCGTAGGCTTCGCGCTGCAACGGCTGCCCCAAGCCTTCCTCGACGCGCTCCCCGTGGGCGGGCGCCTCGTCGCGCCCGTCAGTCGCGAGGAGGACGGCCAACACGCACAAGATCTAGTCTTGGTCACGCGCACTGCCAGCGGCTTCGAGAAACGCCGGCTCGAACGCGTGATCTATGTGCCCGATCGCAGCGACAACGCCTGAGTCACGCGCCACAAAGCTGGGTGACGATGCGTTCAAGGCGCTCAGGCACTCTCCCGCTGAGTTCGGCTATTCCACGCGGCAAGTCACCGCCCAGCGCGCCCCACCAGCGCAGCTGCGCTTCCCCGTGGCGAGAGCGGCGCGCCCGCTCTCCGATCAGCGCCAGTGACGCGCACTCGAGCTCGAAGTCATAGCCCTCGGTCGACCGCCAGAGCAGCGACAGCTCACGGAGCGTCGCCTCGTGGGCTGCTTGCCACGCCACGTGCTCGAACCCTGGGCCTTCACCCTCTTTCGCAACTCCGACCCAGATCTCCTGCTGCATCAGCCGCCCTCGACGCCACAACGGACGCAGCTGGCGCACGGGCAAGCGTGCCAGCATGGGCGCAACTTCAGTTATTTCCACAAGGTATCGATCTAGCGCGGGCTCCGGGTTTGGGGGTGAGATGCGCGCCAGGTGCACACGCTCGACCTCGCAGGCCACCCGCAGCACCTCGACCTGTGTACGGCTCGGCAGCAGCTGCCGCCACACGGCTGGGTCGTAGCCCCTCACCCCCTGATCCTCGAACGCATCCAGGTCCACCAGGCCGGCTCGCGCCGCGTCCGAGTCACCCTCGAACAGCAACGCCAACAGCTGCACCCGAAGGCGGAGGTCGAGGGGCGCGAGCAGCTCGGACAAGAGCCGCGCGTCCTCTCCAAGCTCCCGGCCTTGCACCTGCCCCAACCGCTCAGCGCACCAGGTGACGTACTCCGGCTCGTAGAGGCTCCCAGGCTCAGGGAGACCCACGTGGCCCAGCACGTGAAGCACCAGCTCGGCGTACCTGCGGTCAACCACGGGCCCCTGCAGGCGCGCTGAGGGCCCCAGCGCAAAATGTTACGAAAAGGAACTTTCCACCTGGCACGGCTCGAGAGGCTTCCTTAGCCTACCTGGGCTCGCGCGACGTGCCGCGAAGCGTTAGATACGGATTGACCCATGATCACGATCACAGAACTCGCAGCTGGCAAGGTAAAGGAAATCGCGGACGCCGAGGGCCTCAACGGCCAAGGCTTGAGGCTCCGGGTGATGGGAGGCGGGTGTGCTGGGTTCCAGTACGACCTCTATTTCGAGGACGCTCCGACGGACATGGACGAGACGTTCGAGTCGAACGGCGTCCAGCTCTTCATCGACCCGCTGAGCTATCAGTACCTCGACGGCACGGAGATCGACTTCGTCGAGGGCGTCCACGGCTCGGGCTTCAAGTTCGGCAACCCCAACGTCTCCGGGACCTGCGGCTGCGGCTCGTCGTTCTCCGTCTGACCGGATGTCCGCCGCCGACCTCCGCTCCTCACTCGTCGACGTGGCATCCGGCACGCTCACGGCCGAGGCGGGCGACGCGACGCTGTTCGACCGCCTCGGCCTCGCGCCGAGCCCGCGCGTCGACGCCGACGACGTCGAACGCCGCTACCTGGCCCTGTCCCGCCACCTGCACCCCGACTTCCAGGCCGCCGCGAGCACCGACGTGCGCGAGCTGGCGGTCCACAACAGCGCGCTGCTGAACGAGGCCTACAAGACGCTGCTCGACGACCAGCGGCGGCTCGAGTACCTCGTCGCGCGCCTCGACCCCGACGCGCTCGAACGCACGAAGTCGCTCGACCCGATGTTCCTGATGGAGTCGATGGAGCAGAGCGAGGCCGTCGAAGACGCCGCCGGTGACGCCGAGCGGCTCGGGCGCCTGGCGGCCCGGCACCGCGCGGCCGTCGACGAGCGCGTCGCGCACGTCGTCGAGCTGCTCGACGCCGACGCCGCCGACGTCGACCGCGCGGCCACGCTCCTGCACGAAGCGCGCGTCCACCGCCGTATCCTCCGCG
>JAUILJ010000292.1 GCA_030433055.1 Polyangia bacterium | reverse complement strand
TGCCTTCGCCATCCTTGACCACGAGAATCGCCAGCTCGTGCATGACCTGCTGGAGCGCTGCCTTGAAGGCCTGGGCCTCGGCACTGCCGGGCGCGGAAATCAAGTCTCCTCCCGCTGCCCCGGTCGCAAACACCAGGACCGTGTCACTGGTCGAGGTATCGCTGTCGACGGTGATGCAGTTGAAGGTCTTGTCGGTCAGCTCCGAGGTCATCTCCTGAAGGAGCGGTTGTGCCACCTTGGCGTCGGTGAACACGAAACCCAGCATCGTCGCCATGTCGGGCGCGATCATCCCCGATCCCTTGACGAAACCGGATATGGTGACCGTCTTGCCGCCAATCTCCGCAGTCGCGGTGGCGAGCTTCGGGAACGTGTCGGTCGTCATAATGGCCGCCGCGGCGTCATGCCAGGCCGAAGAACATCCTTGGGGAAACGGAATAGGGAGGGGACCAGCGCGTCGTCCAAGTAGCGAGTCTCCACATCGACGTGTATCCGCTCGGGCTTCAGCGGAAAGTGTGCCCCCAGCACGAAGCCCCAGTCGCCGAACGAAGGAACGTTCACGTGGTAGGGGAGCGTCTGCAGGCCAGCTGCGGCGACGCTGCTCTCGATGGTCCAGAAGGCCTCAGGGGCGAAGAACGGGCTCGTAGACTGCGTAACGAATACGCCGTCCCTCGCCAGGTGACGGCTCGCCATCGCGAAGAACTCCCGACTGTACAACCGTGCGACGGAGACATCGTTGGGATCGGGCAGATCCATCAAGATCAGATCGAAGCGCGTATCCGTGTGGTCCATGTACGCCCACGCGTCTTCGTTCCGGATGGAGACCTTGGATGAACTCAGGCTGCCCTGGTTGAGGGCCTTCAGGCGGTGATGGGTCAGCGCGAGCTCGGTGACCGCGGGATCCAGATCGACGAGGGTGATGGACTCAACGGATGCATGCTTCAGTAGTTCTCGCACTGCCAGCCCGTCACCACCGCCCAGCACCAGGATGCGCTGACCGCGAGCTGCCAGGGCGAACGCGGGGTGTACGAGCGCTTCGTGGTAGCGGTGCTCGTCGAGCGACGAGAACTGTAGGTTTCCGTTGAGAAATAGTCGCAGGTCGGTCTTGTGCTCCGTCAGCACTAGCTTCTGGTACTTGGACTGACGCATCAAGAGCACGCGGTCCTCGTAGATCGCGCCGTGCCAGCCCCTGAGGAGCTGCGCGCTGAACAGCACGAGCCCCAGCTGCCCGACGAGCGCCAGACAGGCGACGAGCCAGGCGATTGAGCGCCCAGCTGGTTCGAGCTGTGCCCTGAAGCTCCGAAGCACGACCAGGGCTACGACGATGTTCAGACCGCCAATCGCAAGGCTGCTCTTGAAGGTGCCGAGCGTCGGCAAGAGCACGAAGGGGAAGAGGAGCGTCGCCGCCAGCGCACCCAGGTAGTCCAGCGACAGGATGTTCGAGAGGTTCTCCTTCAGACGAAAGAACCTGCGCATCGCGAGCACCAGGATGGGGATCTCCAGCCCGGTGAGCGTGCCGATCACGACGATGAAGCCGATCATCACCGGCTGGTACAGGTCGTCGGTGTAGGCATACGTGGCGTACAGCGCTGGAATACACAGGCCCCCGACGATGCCCAGGGCGATCTCGACCCACACGAACGTCCTGAGCACCTGCTCGCCAAGGTGCCGCGAGAGGAAGGAGCCGAGGCCCATCGACGCCATGAACAGGCCGATGGTGATCGAGAACTGGCGAACACTATCCCCGAGGAAATAGGATGAGGCGGTGCCCACGAGCAACTCGTAGACGATCGAGCAGAGGCCCGCGGCGAACACCGCCAGCACCAGCACTGCCAGCTGCCCACCCCTGAGCTGTGCGAGCGCGCGCTCCGCTGGTGAGCTGGACGGCCGCTCCCCTCGCTCCAGCGCCTCGTGGCCCTCCAGGGTACCTGGCGTGGGCTCGGTCAGGCTCGCGGCGTCGCTGCTCATCGGGGGCTCATGGTTCTGGCTATTTGCCCCCGCGCCCGGAGTTGCGCTGGCCGGCGCCGCGTACGCTGGTGCTGTGGTATGCGTCAGCGCTGCCGAAGTACCAGAACGACGCGTGGTTCTCCCAGCCGTTGTAGCCGGCGTAACCATAGCCGCCCATGCTGGGGAGCATGAGGGCGCCCCACAGCCCCGCCAAGAGCAGGCCAAAACCACCGAACAGAAGTACTCTCAACATCGTCTACGTCCTCTTGTTGCCTCCGTGAAACGCTCGGAATGCACGCTCAGTCTTCGATCTTCACCTGGACAGGGGCCATCATGATGCCGGCGACGACCAACAACGCCCCGAGCACGAGGCCGATCAGCCCAGCGGCGAAGTGTGGGACGGCGCTGCCGGCTTTCGGGGTGATCACCACGTCCATTTGACCGCCTACCGGCTGGCCCGGCTGCTGCTCGACCTCGAACGCGGCGTAGTAGGTCCCCTTCGCCGGCACCGTCACCTTGATGTCGAAGTTTTCCTCACGCTCGTCCCAGTGACCGTCGTCGTTACCCTGTTCGTGCCACGCTTCGCCTCCGAAACCGAACAGCGCCTCCTGCTCCGCGTCTTCGATCTCGCCGCTGATGTAGGCCCAGCCATAGCCGTTGATTCGCTGACGAAAGTCGACCTCCAGGACCTGGTTGTCTTGGGTCGTCTGGATGGGGCCGACCGTGCCGCCCTGGGGACCGAAGCTGCCCCGCACCGCCTTGCCGCCGTCCGACGTGAAGTAGAGCGAGGTGAGCATACACACCGCTCCGAACGCGAAGCTCATGAGTCCCAGTAGCGCAACGCTGCGCGCCTTGCGTCGCTGGGCGGCGACTGGAGACATGGGTTCGACTTCCGGTTCCGCTTCCGTGGGGGAACTGGTCGGAAATGGGCTCTGCGCGGTGCCCTGTGGAGCGTATTGTTGGTCGGGGTACTGCTGCTGCGGCTGCGCCTGTGGGTACTGCTGCTGTGGCTGCGCCTGTGGGTACTGCTGCTGCGGCTGCGCCTGTGGGTACTGCTGCTGCGGGTAGCCGCCAGCCTGCGGCTGTGTTGCACCGGTGCCAGGCGGCGCCCCCCCGGGCGGGCCACCAGGCGGATATCCACCAGGGGGCTGTGACATGGCGACCCATGATTCCCGGGCTGACGAGAGATGTCCAGCATTGCTTGCTGTTAGTCGACGTGGACATTTCCACGCTCTTAAATCGTCGAGAGATGTCGACGCAGCGGCTCGCTCGGGACTCGAAGGTCCTTCGATTTCTCGAGCTGTGCTGAGCGCTTCGTTGGGCTGAAGCGCGGGAATTTCCGCCGTTTGCTGCCTCAGCGCTTGAGCACGGCCTCACGCAGCTCCGGTTGGGCGCGCAGCTTCCATATCTTGCCGTCGACCCAGTAGTGCCACAGCACGATCATTCCAAACGGAATGAATAGCCAGCCGAAGTGGGAGTCGTCAATCAAGGCGAGGACTTCGATGCTGCCCACGATGACTCCGTAGATGAGCCCCAACTTCAGCCAGCGCTTGGCGACGACGGCAGCATAGCGCCGGGTCTGATAGTGGCGCATCCAGCCTTGATACTGCACGTCGTGATAGGTCGTCTCGAGCGCCTCGGCCACCAAGAACGGGGTCGCCGTGGCGAAGAAAACCAGGCCGTGTGTACCCAGCGCCGCGGTTAGCAGGAGTAGCTTCGGGAGGTTGAGGGCCTCGCCTCGCCGCGCTTTCTGGATCTGCCTCGCGATGTAGACCACCAGGATGGCCAGGAACGCCCACAGGAGCGCGTCGCCCACTGCAGCCGGCAGTGATGGGAACGGCGCGACGAGCTTGCCGTAGATCACTGTTTGCGGAGGATTACCCGTGTAGTCGTGCAGGTAGAGCGCGGCCGCTCCGCTCCAGAACAGGACGAAATCAAGAGCGTCGTCGAGGCGCTCTCGATCGTCGTTCAACGCCTTGTAGGCGCGGAGAATGCCCCAGTGCTGGCGCATGATATGCCAGCTCCCGAAGATGGCCGCGAACACGATCACGTGGGGAAACAGGTTGAACGCCGCGAACACGTAGCCCGCCGCGATGAACAACGCGAGGCCCCACGTGTGGGCGAACCGGTGCCGCCCATACTCGATGGGATCCAGGTGCGAGCGAGAGAACGTCTGGAAGATGTGCGGGTGATCGAAGAACGCCGTGAAGACGAAGTAGGTCAGCAGCACGCTCTCGGCCCGCGGTGCCAGCCCGAACGACTTGAGCAGGTGGTAGAGGCCAAGAAACAGCCAGGTGAGCACACAGCTCCCGATGAAGAAGCACAGATCGAACCGCGGGCTCACGAGCCACTTGGCGCTGAGGCGCAGCGTGCGAGCCTCCCCGCCGGCAGCTTCCGAGCTTGCCTCGGCGACGAGCGTAGCTGTGTGCGGCTGCGCCATGGGCTCAGCGTAACAGCTCGTGTCCAGGCTGCGAAGCCTGGACTGATTCGTAGTATTCAGTCGCTCAAGCTGGCGATCAGTTGCTCGAGCTCCGGTACCCCGCGGATATCGCTCTGAGGGTAGACTCGGCAACACGTGGTGCCGCTCGCGCGCTGGGCGCCATCGGGGCAGACATCGCGCCCGTCGATCAGGATACTGGGTGAGCCGAAGCGGCGCAGGGAGGAGCTCGTGCCCAGTGCATCGAGGTCTACCTCTTCCCAGGAGAGCGCTTTGCCGCAGCGCCGGAGGGCTTGGCGCAGTCGAGTCCGCGCTGCGTCAGCGTTGGGGCAGCTCGGGAAGTAGAGCAACTGGATGCGCATGTTCATCAAGCTTGCCAAACCGGCCCGCCCTCGCCCACCGCGGCGCCTGCACGCTCAATACCCACGCAGAATCAGAGCCTTGGCGCTGAGTCACGGGGCGAAGCGGCGCTCGCCGACGTCGGGCGCGATCCGCCCCGGGAAGGTTCTTCCGCGGCTCGTCGTATTAGCCACGCCATGATTGCCTCCAGAGAGAGCCTCGGTTTCGTCATCGGTGCGCTGTTGCTCGCCGCGTGTGGAGGCTCGAACGCGAGCGGGCTCGGTAGTGGGGGCAGCGGCGGAACCGGTGGCGCGGAGAACGGCGGGGCGGGCGGAGGTGACGCTGGTGCCGCGGGCAACGGGGGCAGCGCTGGACTCACCGGCTGCATCAACAGCCTCGACTGCGTCGAGCGTAACGACGGCAAGACGGTGTGCGAGCCCGCGCTCGGGGTCTGCGTCGAATGCGTGAGCCAACCAGACTGCGATGCTGGCCTGTTTTGCTCTCGCAATGTTTGTGCACCGAGCTGCAAGTCGGACAAGGACTGCACCCCGCTCGGCATGCTGTGCGATTTCGCGAACGGAGTGTGTGCGCCTCCGGGTGCCAACGGGGGCGCGGGTGGATCCGCAGGGAACGGAGGGAGTTCGAACGGTGGCAGCGCGGGAGACGGCGGCAACGGCGGCAGTGCGGGCAACGGCGGCAGTGCGGGCAACGGCGGCAGTGCGGGCAACGGTGGCTCGGCAGGAGCCTGTGAGCCACCCAGCGGCTGGGCCTGCAACATTGGCGACGACTGTGGATGTCCCTCCGGGCAGACGTGTGACTTGGGAGCGAACGTCACCGGGGAGTGCCGGGCGCCAGGAACCGGCGGGCCGCTCGCTGAGTGCGCGAGCAATCCGGCGGTCTGTGTTGCGGGTTACGGCTGCGTCGACAGCCTGTGCAAGCGCTGGTGTAGCCTTGGTGGAACCGAGTGCGGTAGCAAGCCGTGCATGCAAATCAACAGCGGCGGAGCACCGGTCGCGGGGCTCGGCGTCTGCGCCGAGCAGTGTGCACCCACGAGCCCAGCGGGAGAATGCGGCGCGGGCTTCGGCTGTGAGCCGACTACCGCAGGCGCCGCGACGACGTGCGTACCTGGAGGGACCTCGACCACGTCGTGTTTCTTCGGGGAAGCATGCGCGCCAGGGTATCACTGTGACGGGAGCAACTGCCTACGCTGGTGCCGCGTGGGTTTCGGCGACTGCACCAGCTGCGCGGCTTTCGCGGATTCACCCACAGTGGGCGGCGTGACGTACGGCCTCTGCGGGTAGCGTATTTGCCATTCGTCCGCTCGCTGCCTGGAGTTCCGGCGGATTTGATGTGGTTTGGTGATTTTCTGCGTCCTTTGTCCGCCCTTGGCGTCTTCGAGGTCAACGGAGGTCAAGCAGATGAACGAACGAACCAATGATCGAGTGCGGCAGGTGGTGCGGGAGCAATATGGCAACGTTGCGCGGGGTGAAACGGCGAGCTGCGCCCCCGGTTGCTGCGGGCCCGCACCGGACGCTAGTCTTGCGCTCGGTTACTCGAGGGATGACCTGGCGTCGGTGCCCGAGGGGGCGAACCTCGGGCTCGGCTGCGGCAATCCGCAGGCCTTGGCGGCGTTGCGCCAGGGAGAGACGGTCCTGGATCTGGGTGCAGGCGCAGGCTTCGATTGTTTCCTTGCGGCAAAATGTGTCGGGGCGCAAGGCAGAGTGATCGGCGTGGACATGACCCCGGACATGGTGTCCAGGGCCCGGTCAAACGCCGAGCGTTTGGCGGAGGCCAACGTGGAGTTTCGCCTCGGGGAAATCGAGCACCTGCCGGTGCAGGACGCGAGCGTGGACGTCATTCTCTCGAACTGTGTCGTGAACCTGAGCCCCGACAAGCGCTCGGTCTTCAGCGAGGCGTTCAGAGTCTTGCGCCCAGGGGGTAGGCTCGCGATCTCCGACGTGGTTCGGTTGGGGCAGCTCCCGGAGACGCTGGCCGCAGACGTGACCGCGTTGACGGGCTGCGTGGCGGGCGCGGCGCCGGTTCAGGAACTCGAACGCTTGCTCGCGGAGGTTGGGTTCGAGGGGGTGAGCGTGGAAGTCAACTCAGCCAGCCGTGAGTTCATCCGTGACTGGATGCCGGGCTCTGGTGTGGAAGAGTTCGTAGCGTCTGCGAGCATCCAGGCCACCAAGCCTGGCGGGGCCGCGTGTTGCGCGCCAAGCTGTTGCGGAGGAACCAAGCAGTGATCGATACGGCGATGCAAGGCGCGTGGGGTGAGCTGACGAACAAACTGCGTCCGTTCATCGCGCGCCGCGTCGCCCCTGCGGACACCGACGACGTGCTGCAGGAGGTGTTGCTGCGCATGCAGCGAGCGCTGCCGGATCTACGCGACGATGAGCGGTTCGGGCCCTGGGCCTACCGCGTGACGCGCAGCGCGATCGTCGATCACCAGCGCGCTCGGGCGCGTCGCGTGCCGTTGCTCTCCGGGGTGCCGGGTGAGGTCGAGCGGTGCGCTGAGTCGCATGATGATTACCCAGCGGAAGAAGAGCTCGCGACGTACGTCTCCCAGTTTGTTTCCATGTTGCCTTCACCGTACCGTGAGGCACTGACGCTGACCGAGCTGGAGGGACTCACTCAGCGGGAGGCTGCTGAGATGGTTGGGCTCTCGCTGTCTGGAATGAAGTCCCGGGTGCAGCGGGGCCGGCAGCTGTTGCGTGGGGCGCTGGAGGATTGCTGTCGCATCGCCCTGGATGCGAGAGGCCGCGTGATTGGCTGTGAGCCGCGGCCTGACGGGAAGCTACCTGGTTGTGCGTGTAAGCACGGTTGAGCTGCGGCGCGTCTCACCCCCGATCCTGATCGCACAACGCCGCGCGAGCGGACGCGTGTAGTGCGTCGTGGCGCTCGCGCAAGCACCCTTGGGGGTATTGGGCGCGGGTGCCGGCGCTGGATCGCAGCGCGGCCCCGCGGATCACGGGGCCCGAGAGCGACTCCTGTTGCTTTGTCGAAACACGCGTTTGCGCGGCGCGACTCAGACGTGCGAGGCTGCCGCCGTGCCGAAGCCGTTCCTGACCGACTCGGGCGCCTATCGACTCTGCCCTTTTTGCGCCACTCCGCTGCGCGCCGAGCTCGAGCGGCGGCGGGTGTTCCAGTTCGCGACTCAGCCCGAGGGAGCGCGGGCGCCGCTGCCGTGCCCCGTGTGTGAACTCGATCTGGGAGACGAACCGCCTCCTGAGTGCGATCCAAGGGCGCTGGGCGGCTGGGTCGAGTGTCTACATTGTCATGCGGAAATTAATTCCCGTGCGGTGTACTGCCATCACTGTCGCTTGTGGCAGCTACCGCCGTACGAGAGAAGCGACTGCAGGGACCCGGTTTCGCGGCGGTTTTCCCGTCCTCGGTGAGGGGAGATGGGGGTGAGGACCGCCGTGCTGGGCTATGGCGCTCGCCTTTGAGGCGCCGTAACGCCGAGCGTCATCTGGGTTCACCTCGCCAGGTACGCGGAATCGCGGCGGGTTCCGGGCCCACCAGCAGGTCGGTGGGGTGCTCACCCACGAAACCAGCCATATTCTGCTGCTTTCATTCGTGGGTCGGACGTTTGGTACGTGCGCACCGGCCCGCGGTTCGGCTAGCATGTGGGTGTGAATCGACTTCGTCTCTTGGGCTTGACCGCGATCGCCCTCAGCGCCGCCATGGCGTGTTCGGCATCTGGTGGCAACCAAAACACTGTTTCGTCTGGGGGCTCTGGCAGCGGTGCGAGTGGCTCCGGCGCCAGCGGCGGCAGCGGCAACGGCGGTAGCGGCAACGGCGGCAGCGGCAACGGCAGCGGCAACGGCGGCAGCGCTGGCATCCCGATCGACGG
>JAUILJ010000291.1 GCA_030433055.1 Polyangia bacterium | reverse complement strand
CCGGCGAGGTCGCCCGAACCAAAGACTGCCGTTGCGCCGCTCAGCGCGAAACGCAGTTCGCCGTAGGCCTTCTCGTCGGTGCTCGCGCCACCGCCGTCCACGTTGATGGAGGGGTTGCCCCGCTGACCACGCCGCCAGTCGTGGCGGTGCTCCCAGCGCAACGCCGGGTCCACGCTGTGATCCCCAGCGACCCAGGGGCTGCCGTTCATCCAGCCCACGTGGTCGTGAGCGTTCACGAGGCCGGGAGAGACGGTCGCGTCAGGGCAGATGATCTTGGTGGCATCAGCGGCCTGATCGGCGCAGTCGCAGCCGACGCAGCTGATGTTGCCCGAGTTGTCGTAGAGTACGCTGCCGCCTTCGAAGACCTCGCCGGGGACGAGTACGTCGCCAACCACCAGCGTGTTGGTGCCGCTACCGCTCTCGACCGCACAGACGTTCGCGCCTGGATCGGTGCCCGGAGCAGGAGTGTTCGTGCAGGTGGTGATCTTCAGCGTGTCCGGGTTGCCACCCGTGCCGCCGGTTCCACCGCCACCCACGCCCGCGCTGCCTCCCACGGCCCCGGTGCCGCCGGTGCCCGCGGTGCCACCGACGCCTGCGGTGCCACCCTTGCCTCCGGAGCCGCCGCCGTCATCGGAGCCACATCCGGCGGTGGCCAACGCGAGCAAGCCCGCGGCGACTGACGCCTGTATCAAGAAAGATCGCATATCGAATCCTCGTTGTTGGTGCGTCCGTTGGCGGTGTCCATCGGTAGCGTCTAGGCCCGGTGCTGACCGGGGCTTCGACAACGAGTGAACTGTCAGGCAAGGGGAGCCTGATCAGTCCTACCCAACACATCGCGCCGTCTGACGCGACAGGGGGCCACGCTGATCTGCCTGAAGGCATCGAGCAGCGTTCCCGTAGAACAATCCAGCAAAACGCAGAGAGCGGGGAGCATGATGGATGCTGGAGCACCGTTCAAGCGATCGCGAGTGAAGGCCCGGGAATGTTCGACGGCTGTAACGCAGGCGCTGGCGAGGAGCGCCGCTCAGCGTGCAACCTCGCGGGTTCTCAGTGTTTTGTTCGCGTTCGAAGCAGCCTGGCTCCGCGCGGCTAGCGTTCGGTCCGCAGGCCTACGGGCGCCGTGGTGCGTCAAGCCAACCCTGTCGCGCAACGCGCCCCGTCCCGCCGGGTCGCGCACGCTTGCCTCGACGCGCTGCAGTCAGTATCGCCGCCCTCCCGGTGCGCCCTTGAGACGGACACCTCCACTGACCGGTTCGGTCGGGATTTCCTTGTCGAGGCGCTCGAGCACCGCCTGCATGCGTGAGAGCTGCTCCGGGTGGCTCTTCGAGAGGTCGCGCAGCTCCCCCGGATCCTCCTTCAGGTCGAAGAGCTGAAAGCGCTGGTTGTCTCCGAAGCTGATGAGTTTCCAGCCGGAATCGATCACCGCGCGTCTGCGATCTTGAAGGTCGTCTCTCGGCAGGTCGACGATGACCGGGCGCGGCGGGCCGGGCGTGCCGAACAGCTCTTTCACCAGGCTCACGCCACGAAACGCTGGCTCTGCCTTGACGCCCATCAGGTCGGCGATCGTTGGCGCCAGGTCGATGTGGCTGCGGGCGACGCTCAACTTCTGAGATTTTACCCCGGGGATACGAAACATCAGAGGTACACGCACCAGCGACTCCCACAGTTCGTACGCGTGTCGGAAGTGATTGTGTTCCCCAAACCCCTCGCCGTGGTCAGCCGTGATGATCACCACGGTTTGCTTGGCCCAGGGCTGCGCCTCGATGAAGTCGAGCACTTGGCCCACCCAGCGATCGGTCCAGTGCACTTCGCCATCGTAGAGGTCGCGCGGCTTGTTGCCGAAGCGTGAGTCCTGCTTGTGGCGCTCGTAGGTGTGATGGGGATCGAGGAAGTGAAACACCGCGAAGAACCGCTTGTCGGCTGGTAACGAGACGTTCTTCGGCTCTGAGAGCATCTTCGTGGCCAGAGTCGCGAGCCGTTCATCGGTCACGGATTTCACCGCCTGGAGATCGATGTGGACCTCGATCATGCGGTAGTCGTCCACGCCTTCGGCTGGCCCCATCGCGAGCTTCGGCTGGAAGTATCCGTGAACGTGCCCAGCCAGCGTCCGGTGCCCGGCCCGCTGGATTCGTTCCGCGAGGAACAAATTCTCAGGGGACCACTTGGTGAAGAAGTAGCCGTCGCGTTTGAGCTCGCTCGGATACGCGCCGATCAGGCTCGGTGGGATCGACTTGGCCGTGTAGCTCGAGAGCGAGTACGCGTTCTCGTACCACACCGCGCGTTCGGCGAACTTCGTCAGGTTCGGCGCGATGTCTCGCGGGTAGCCGCTCCAGGGCATGTCTGCGCGCAAGCTGTCCACGTAGATCAAGACGACGTTGTAGGGTCTGGCTGCCTCGGCCTTCTTGGGGGTGAGGACCGCCGCGGATGCACTGGCCGGTGTTGCCGGTGATGCCTTGGCGCTGCTCTTGGTTTCTGCGTGGACAGTGGAGTTCGCTGCTACAGGCGCGGGCTCTTTTTCGCAGCCCCAGCTCCCCAACGCCAGGATCAGCGTCCAGCGCACTACAGCGCTGCGGTTCCAAAGGACGGCCGTGATCCGACTTCGGCGCGTCACCGCGCTGCCGCGCTGGGGCGAAGGCATCAGGACGTTCATGTGCTCAGGGGATGAACAGGCGCCGCTGGATCGCGACCTTGGTCGCCTCGGCTTTGGAGCTGACGTCGAGCTTGCGGTAGATGTTTTTCACGTGGGTGTGCACGGTGCCCCGACCGATGTGGAGCATGTCTGCGACCTCGGAGTAGCTCGTGCCGTGACACAAGAGCTCCAAGATTTCCCGCTCGCGAGGTGTGAGCCCAGTCCGTTCGGCTACGCTGTCAGGGCGAAAGCTCTCGACCACTCGACGTGCGACCTCGGGGCTCATCGGTGCCCCGCCGGTCTCGGCGTGGAAAATCGATTCCACCAGCTCCTCGGGGCTGGCTTCCTTGAGGATGTAGCCGCGCGCCCCTGCGCGGAGCGCGGAGAAGATGGAAGCTTCATCTGCCAGCACGGTGAACACGAGGCTCACGCAATTGGGGCGCACTTCTGTCAGCCGTGCCACCACGTCCGTGCCATGACCATCGGGCAAGGACAGGTCGATGATTGCGACGTCGAGGGGCTGGCTCAGGTCTTCGATGTAGTCGAGCGCATGGCGCACAGTCTCGCACGCGGCGACTAGGTCGAGCTCGGCGTGGGCTGCAACGGCTTCACACACTCCGAGCCGAATCGGAGCTGTGTCTTCAAGCACCAGGACGGAGGTGACGGGGTTCACGGTCGTTCCACGATGAAAGCTACCCAAAGACACTCGGGCAGTCACAGAATGTTGGTCCCTAGTTGAGACGGCCGAAATTTCCGATAATTCGCTTAGATTTTCCCGCGCCGAAGCGTAACCACCTGCACCCACCAAGCCTCGCACCTGGCGAGTCTTGAGCAAGGGTACTCACGCCAATTGAGCATTCGAGCGGATAGTCGCGCTGTCTACCTCTTGAGAAGTTCAAGGGATGATCGGCGAGGGTTGGTGGGGTTGGGCACGTCGCGCAGCAGTAATGGCAGTGCTGAGTGCCTCGTGGGGACTGGGGCACTACGTCCCGCTCAAGCTGGCCCTGCTCGGGTTGGTCATCACAGGCAGCGCAGCGCTGTGGGGGTTGGAGCGCTGGCGCGCGGAAGATCTCCGTCAGGCCAAGCTCCGCGAGCGAAAGCGCCTCGCCGCCGAGCTCCACGACGGAGTGGCGACGCGCCTGGCGAGCTTGAGCTGGGGACTCAGCGGACTTCGCCGCGCCGCTCAACAAGGGCAGGGCAGCGGGGAGCGCGCGCTGCGCCTGGAACAGGAGACCAAGGAGCTGGCCCGAGACCTGCGCGGCGTGGTGCTCGAGTTGCGGGACCCGCCTCGCAAGTTGGGCGAGTGGAGCAAGGAACTCGGAGCTCGGCTGCAAGAGCTGGCGCAGGCGCAGGCGGATGCGCGGGGACTCTCGACCCAGGCCTGCCGGATCCACTTCGAACCGACCGGTGACCTGGACAGGTGCCTCGCGGGTGGGATTTGCCACGAGCTCGAGCGGATCGTCGTCGAGGGTGTCTACAACGCGCTCCGCCACGCCGAGTGTGAGAACATCCACGTCCTGATCCGCGCCGAGGACAACATCGAGATCGAGGTTCGCGACGATGGGTTCGGTATCCTTGGGGTAACGCGAGGCGCAGGCGGGCGGGGCACCAACGGGGGTCTGGGCAACCTGCGCTGCCGGGTCGAAGCGTTGCGAGGTCAGCTCTCGGTACTGACCGGGAATCGCGGGACCAGCGTTCGTCTGCGGGTGCCCCTCGCTGCCTGAGTCTGCGACCGCCGCGTAGCTACTCGGGGCTGAGCCGCTCGCGATTCTCGATCGCGAACTCGAGCAAGCGATTGCTACCCTTCAGCTCGAGCTTTGCGCAGATGTGGGCGCGGTGGTTCTGCACGGTGCGATGACTCACGCCGAGGGTTGCGGCGATCTCGCGGCTCGTCTTGTTCAAGGAGAGCTCCCGGAGCACCTCAAGCTCGGCTGGGGTGAGCTGGTCGAACGACGCGGCATCCGGAGGAGTTGATTCCGTGCGGAGCATGCGCTCCATGAGGCTCGAGCTCAGGTAGCGCCGGTTGTCCAGGGCGGCGTCGATCGCGAGCAGCAGTTCGGCGGTGGCTGCTTCCTTCAGCAAGAACACCTTCACGCCTAGGCTCTCGGCCTTGCGTACGTAGCTCAGGTCGTCGAACATCGTCAGCAGAACGAACCGCGTCGGGAGCCGCAGGGTGTTCGCTTGGGCGATGACGCTCAGGCCGTCGAGCCCAGGCATCGAGATATCGAGGATCGCTAGCTCCACATCGCCAACCCCGAGCCGCGCCAGCGCGTCGTCCCCACGCCTCGCGCGTGCGACTACCTCCAGGTCTTCCCGCTCCCCGAGTAGCCGATCCAGACCTTCCAGGATAAGCTCGTGGTCGTCAGCCAAGAGCACCCGGGTGCGCTTCGTCTCCACCACTGCCCGCACCAGTGTCTGCTCCTCACCGACGGGGTGCAAGGCGCTGTTGTGACTCAGCCCAGCGGCTTGCGCAGGAAGGTCAGCGCTTGCTGCTCGTTGTCGAACACCACTGCTTCGATCGCATCCTGGCGATTGAGGCGAGAGATCTGCAGCTTGCCCACCACCGTCTTCACGAGAATGGCTAATGGGGTGAAGCGTGCGGTGAGTTCCTTGCGGAACGCGATGGTCTTCTTCTCGAAGGCTTCATCGTTCCAGCCAGGGGACTCGCGCAAATCGACCAGCGCCTTGGGTGCCATACCGCGCGGTAGGCGACGGATGCAGAGCTGAAGCCGGTCGAGGGAATCCTCGGCCTGCCTCAGCGACGTGTAGCCCTGAGCCAGCCGTGTGATCCGCGCGATGCCCTCGGAGTCCACCGCCACGGCGTAGAAGTCGTCCCGGAATACTTCGCGCAAGGCTCACACTGCCTAACGCGGCCTCCAGTTCCAGCCAAGCTGTTTCCGGCCCGGAATACCCCCCGGTCAGCGCTTTGGGCCGATGGCTGCACCTAGACGCAGACTTTCCACCCTGAACCCCATTCCAGGGCAACCAGAGCCCCCTTTCACGCGACCCAAGTGTAAAGTGTAATGTTGCACTTGACACTTGGTCCAGGTGGGGACACAGTCCGACCATGGCAACGGTCGCTCTCGCTCCTCGCCCTGTCACCCAGCGTGTTGCCGGCTCCGCGCTCAGCGCCGTGCGCATCGCGTGGCCAACGCTACTGCTCAGCAGCTGCGCCTGGCTATGTTTCCTCGGGGCAATAATGGTCGGTTGGACACTGAGCTGGCTGCTCGCTGTCCCGCTGTTCTGCTTGTCCGGCTTCATCGCCTTCACCCCGATGCACGACGCCGCTCACAAATCGGTGGCCAAGGCGCGCTGGGTGAGTGAGCTGGTCGGTCGCGCTTCGGGTGCGTTGCTCCTCGCGCCGTTCCCGGCGTTCCGTTGGATCCACCTGGAGCATCACAAGCACACCAATGAACCTGACGCCGACCCAGACTTCTACAGCGGCACAGGGCCACGCTGGCAGCTTCCGCTGCGCTGGCTGACGCAGGACCTGCATTACTACTGGGTCTACCTGGCGCGCCCGGAGCGCCCCAGGCGCGAGCGCCTCGAAGCCGTCGGAACGCTGGTGGGTTCCTATGCACTACTGGTCGCGATCGCGCTCAGCGGGCACTGGCAGTTCGTCGCTGCCTGGCTAGTCGGCGCGCGCTTCGCGATCGCCATGCTGGCGTTCGCCTTCGACTACTTGCCGCATGCTCCCCACGACGTGATTCAGCGGCAGGACCGTTACCGTGCGACAACGCTGATCGATCACGCCTGGCTGACCCCGATCTTCCTCTACCAGAACTACCACCTGATACATCACCTGTATCCCGGGGTGCCGTTCTACCGCTACGCGAAGGTCTACCAGGAGCGCCGTGGGGACCTCGTGAGCAGAGGCGCACGCGCCCGCAAGTTGTTCGCGACAGCAGCGCCACTCACCGACTAGCGGTGGGCCTGCGCGCGTCCGCTAGCAAGACGCAACCGCTAACAAAACGAAACCGCTAACAAAACGAAACCGGGAGCGCAGGGGGTGCGCTCCCGGTTTTGTGTTTGAGTGCCTTCTCGGATCAGAAGCCGGCGCCGCTCAAGCAGGCGTCCAGCTCGGCGCTGGGCGTCCAGCCACAGCTGCCGTCCTTCTGACGCTCGCAGGCGGCGGTGTCGTAGCAGGCGTACTCGTCACGCCACTCACAGGTGGTGAAGGTCGGCTCGTCCGCGCAGACCTGACCAGAGCAGCCCGTCACGATGCACTTGGCCTCCGCGCGGGGAGTCACCTTGCGATAGAACTGAGCTGCCTCGAGGCCGGGCATGCGGCCCGCGGGGCCCTTCTCGGTGTAGTGGGTGCCGGCGACGAGGATGCCGTCTGCGCTGGTGGTCGCTTCGTACGCGTCCGCGATCGCTTCGTCGCTCGCTCCGACCCGCGTCAGGTCGATGGACGCCAGGTCTTGCTCCGCGCGGCGGTTCAACTTCGCCTCGTGGAACGTCGGGCACGGGTAGGTGATGCAGCGCACGCCGGTGTTGGTCACGCGGAAGAACTTTCCGCTGGGCTCGGCGCTGGTGGCGGGCTCCCAGGCTTCGCTGGCCTTGAAGCTACCGAGCTTGCCGAAGCCGTCGAACTTCTTCTTGACAATTTTTCCGCGCAGAATGACTCGCCCGGCGCGGACACTGCTCTGGAGGTCGGACTCCTGAGTCTCGGGCAGGCCGAGGCTGCTCAGGTCCGTGTCTGCCACGTAGCACTCGGCGGCCTTGGTGCCGTCCGCGCAGCGGGTGTTGGGGCGGTTCACGCGGCTCACCCAGACGCCACCGCACAGCGGGTAGACGCAGCGGCGGAAGTCCTGGCGCACGCTGTAGAAGGTGGACTGATCGGCCAGCAGCTCTTGGCTCTGGCTATCAGAGACTTGCTCGCCCTCGCCGGGCGTCTGCGTCTCAGCCGCGCAGCCGAACGCGGAAACGGTTAGGGAACCAATGAGAACGAAATGACGGATACGCATGATGGAAAGACGTCTCCTGCAGGCGTCCGGACGCGTGGTAGCCACGCCCAGCAACCAGCGGTTGGGGGGATAGTGAGGAAGCCACCTACACCATCTGGAACGCGATGCGAGAGGTTTCCGACCTGTGTCGTGCTTTTGTTTCCGGGCGGTAGCTTTCGGAGGTTGGGTCGGGCGACCGGAGCTGCAGCGTGATGCAGTATTCGCTGCGCCGGTGGCTGATCGGCCTGGAGAGCAACGCTGAGTGGTGGGTCGTCGGCACCTGGTGTCGGCACCTGGTGTCGCGGGGGCCCGGTGGCTTTGAGCTGTGGCCGCTCTGGGTTTGGGGGAGAGGATGTATCCGTGTGGAACCAAACAGGCAGAGCAAGCGGGAACGTCATGGACGCTGTTTGGAGGCGCGCCTCACCCCCTGATCGGGCGACGCTCGAGGCGACCTGGGCGCGGCGCGGGGCTCGTCGAGCCGGGGAAGTGCCGCCGGGCTCGGCGAAAGCCTGGCGAAAACGCTGGTTTCACGCGGAGTTCGCGGCTCGGAGCGCCGGCCGGCTTGCGCGATGGGGTTCGGTTGGCTAACCCACGACGCGGCGCGGCATGCAACTACGACAGAACAACATCGAGAAGCTCGACGACCGAGTCTTCGACGTGCTCATCGTTGGTGGCGGCATCAACGGTTCGGTGACTGCGTCTGCGCTGACTAGCCAGGGCGCCCAGGTCGCGCTGATTGATCGCGGAGACTTCGCGGGTCAGACGAGCCAAGAGTCCTCGAACCTGATCTGGGGTGGCATCAAGTACCTCGAGGGCTTCGAGTTCAGCTTGGTGCGCAAGCTGTGCCGCTCGCGCAATCACTTGCTGCGTAGCTACCCGTCGATCGTCAAGGAGATCCGCTTCTTCGTCAGCCTGGAGAAGGGCTTCCGCAAGCCGCGCTGGATGATCTGGTTTGGAACCCTACTGTACTGGCTGATCGGCAACTTCTTCACTCGCCGCCCGCGCTTGCTCACTCGCGGTGACATCCAAG
>JAUILJ010000290.1 GCA_030433055.1 Polyangia bacterium | reverse complement strand
AGCGGCGAAATCAGCGGAAAGCAGGCGAAGGAGCTGCACGTCGCCCTCGAAGGTACGACTAAGAGCGCCGCTGATGTCGTCGGTGAAAAGGGCATGCGACAGGTATCCGACCAGGGCGCCCTGCAGGCTGCAGTCGACGCCGTTCTTGCCCGGAGCGAGAAGCAAGTCGAGCAGTATCGCTCCGGCAAGACTGGTGTCTTGGGCTACTTCGTCGGGCAAGTGATGAAGGAGACTCGAGGTCAGGCGAATCCCAAGCTCGTCGCTCAGATCCTTAAGCGAGCGCTGAAGGGGGAGGCCGATGAGTAGGTCGAACGGGCGTGAACTCTTGCCACGGGAGCTGCTGAGCGGCTCGAGCTTCTCAGCGGTCGAGCTCAGCGACGATAACTCCCGGGTGATCTTGCTCGAGCAGCGCGAACTCCCCAGCGAAGAACGCTACGTCGGCTTCAGCGACGCAGACGCGGTCGCCCGGGCGATCACCGACATGGTGGTGCGAGGCGCGCCAGCCATCGGGATCACAGCCGCCTATGGTCTCGTGCTCGCCGCCAAGGGCTGCACCGGCAATTTCCCGGAAGAAATGAAGCGCGCTTCTCGGGTACTGGCAGCATCTCGGCCGACCGCGGTGAACCTGTTTTGGGCGATAGAGCGCATGAATCGCGTTGCTCTCGATGTCGCTTCGCTGGCGCCGACGAGCCGCGTGGAGCGCCTGGCCGAAGAGGCGAGGGCGATCCACCGCGAAGACGTCGCTGCGTGTCGCCGCATGGGCGAGCTCGGGGCTCAGCGCGTCCCAGATGGAGCGACCCTCCTCACTCACTGCAACGCCGGAGCGTTGGCGACCGGGGGCTATGGGACGGCGCTGGGAGTGGTTCGGGCAGCTCATGAGCAAGGCAAGCGGGTTCGCGTGCTCGCGGACGAGACACGGCCCTACTGGCAGGGCTCGCGCCTCACCGCTTGGGAGCTGCACCGCGACGGAATCCCTGTGGAAGTGATCTGTGACAACGCGGCGGCTAGTTTCTTCGCTCGCGGCGAGATCGATGTTGCGGTGGTGGGAGCCGACCGGATTGCCCGGAACGGTGACGTGGCGAACAAGATTGGCACCTATGGTGTGGCCTGTCTTGCCAGGGCCCACGAGCGGGCGATGTTCGTCGCCGCGCCGTGGTCTACTGTCGATCTCGACACCGCCAGCGGCGCGGATATCCCTATCGAAGAGCGAAGCCGTGGAGAGATCAGCGAGGCGGGCGGGCGCGCTCTGGTCGCGCCGGACATCGGCGTACGCAACCCGGCCTTCGACGTCACCCCCGCGCGCCTCGTAACCGCGATCTTCACTGAAAGGGGAGTCGTGGACCCGGTAGACGCGGCGGGGCTGGAGGCGTTGCGTCCTCGCGCTGGGGGATCTGCTCGCGGGTGAGCCCGTGCTGGCAGAACCCCCGCTGGGTTCGACATCGCCCCCGCCTGGCACTAGAGTCCCCGCGTGACCGTTGATGGAGAAGCCCAGGTGGAGCAGAAGCAAGCGCCAAACACCGTTGGCATCCGCGATCCCAAGCCGAGCTGGCTGAAGGTCAAGGCGCCCGGCGGAGAGCGCTACACAAAGCTCAAGAAGACGCTGCGGGAGCTCGACCTCTACACCGTCTGCGAGGAGGCCCGCTGTCCCAACGTGGGCGAGTGCTGGGGTGCCGGCACCGCGACGGTGATGTTGCTCGGCCATACGTGCACCCGGGGTTGTCGTTTCTGCGCGGTAACGACTGGTAATCCACGCGGCGCGTACGACCCACGGGAGCCCGAGCACGTGGCTCGGGCGATCAGCCAGCTCGAGCTCAAATACGTGGTGCTCACGATGGTCGATCGAGACGATCTGCTGGACGGCGGCGCCAGCCTCGTCGGACAGACCGTGCGGGCCTTGCGGCGTTACTCGCCGGAGCTTCTGGTCGAGACCTTGGTCGGCGATTTCAACGGCCGCAAGCACGACATCGCACACCTGGTGGAGTCAGGCCCGGACGTCTTCGCCCACAACATCGAGGTCTCTCGTCGCCTCACGCCGCGCATCCGCGACGCGCGTTGCAGCTACGACCAGAGCCTCGACGTGTTGCGACACGCCAAGGCGTGCGCGCCCCAGCGCATGACCAAGAGCTCGATCATGGTCGGCATCGGAGAGAGCGATGCCGAGGTCGTAGAGACGATGCGCGATCTGCGAGACGCGGGGGTCGACGTGGTCACCCTGGGTCAATACCTGCGCCCCACGCCCAAGCACGCCGCGGTTGACCGCTACGTGGAACCCGAGCGTTTCGCTGAGTGGGAGCGGGCCGGCCTCGAAATGGGCTTTGCCTACGTCGCCTCTGGGGCGCTCGTGCGTTCCAGCTATCACGCCGCCGAAGCGTTCATCGCGGCGCAGGTGCTGACGCCCGGAGGAGGCCCAGCAGGACGGCCGCGAGGAGACGCACGGTCGCAGGACGCCTTTTCCCATCGAGCCGCAGCGAACGGGAAAGCATTGCCTGCGACCGGGGAAGCGGCGGCCGGTCCAGAGCAGCTCATCAGCGCGACGTCCTTGGTGCGCCGCGCTCGCGCGAGCGAGTAAGCGCCAGGCGGCCATCTCAGCGGGCACCGCAAAAGAATCACCGGAAGGCGCGTCTGCGCGCTGACTCCGCGGTAGCTTTCGGGTAGTCTCGCCCGCAGAGTCGACTATGAGCGTTGCAGATCAGAGCCTCCTGGACAAAGTCGCGGCCAAGCTGGGCCAAGCCCCCACCTACGCCGATACCGACTCGGCAGGATCCATCCTCACCGTTGCTGCGGCTTCGTACGGTTCTCGTCCGCTGGGCGAAGAAGTCACCCAGCCGACGGGCTTCGATCCCCAGGTGGCCGCTTTGTTCGAAGCGGTGGTGGAGAGCGCTTACCTGGTGGCCAACGCCGACGGTGAGTTCGATGAGACCGAGCAAGTCGCCTTCAAACAGGTGGTGCTCACGGCATGTCGCAATCGGGTCGAGGCGAGGCAGGTCGACGCGCTGCTCGCCGATCTCGCCGACCAGCTCGAAGAGGACGGCATGGACAAGCGAGTCAAGATGGTGGCTCGCACGATTCAGAAGGAAGAGCATGCACGCGAGGTGCTGCGAATCGCTTGCTTGCTCGCCCACGTCAGCGGCGGCGTGAGTGACGAGGAGCGGGACGTGCTGAAGAAGCTCGCCAGCGAATTCAAGCTGGACGACGCCGCCCTCGAGCAAGCCCTGACCGAGGCCGAACGCGTTCTCGCGGACTGATCGACGTTCCACGCTGCACCATCCACGCTGCGTGCGCTGAACTGGTCGCGCGTCCGACGCGCAAGATAGTTCAAGCCTAAAGTAAATCGTGGCGTGCGCTCCCCGAAGCGCGTACGCAAGTGCGCGGTCGCGCCGCTCACGCTTCGTTTCCAACGCGTGACCAGTCGTGCTTCCCAGTGATGCGGCGCGGCGTGGCGTTGGGCGCCCCTGCGCTGCGCTTTCTCTTGCTTCTAGCGTGTTCCGTGGTGCTCCGCGTTCGGCGATCCAGGTGATCTGGACGTTCTCGCCGGTGGGGGTGAGGAGCGCTGTCATGAGATGCGCACACTGGTGCGCTGCGTCACGGGAGAGAAGCCTCCGGCAGCGGGATCGATGCGTGACAGCGCTCGATCCATTCGACTAAGGTCGCGCCGCTCGTCGCTCTAGGCCGACAACACCGCCGCTACCCGAGTGCGAGCACGAGGAACATGATCGCTGCAGCAGTTACACGCACCGAAGAGGCGCCGAACGACACCATCGTTCGCGTGCTACGCGAGGACGGCAGCTTGGATCCTGCACATGATCCCAAGCTGGAAATCGACGAGGTCGTGCATCTCTACCGCCACATGGTGGAGACGAGGATCATCGACGAACGCCTGGTCACCTTGCAACGTCAGGGTCGCATCGGGTTTCACATCGGGTCGCTTGGCGAGGAGGCAGCCATCATCGGCTCTGCCTTTGCCATGCGGCAACAAGATTGGCTCTTCCCCTGCTACCGGGAGTTCGGCGCGGCGTTGCTTCGCGGCTTCAAGCTGCAGAGCTTCATCGACAACATGTTCGGTAACGCAAACGACCCGGTGAAGGGCCGGCAGATGCCGGACCACTACACCTGCAGGGAGGCTCACTGGGGCAGCATCAGCTCGCCCATCGGCACTCAGATGACCCAGGCGGTTGGCTTCGCCTGGGCGGCGAAGATCGAGAAGAAGTCGCTCGCCGCATTGGTCTACTTCGGTGATGGTTCGACCAGCAGCAGCGAGTTTCACAACGCGATGAACTTCGCGGGCGTGTTCAAGACGCCGAGCATCTTCTTCTGCCGCAACAACGGCTGGGCGATCAGCGTGCCGGTGGAGAGGCAGACGGCATCAAGGACCTTCGCTGAGAAGGGCGTTGCGTATGGCGTTCCCGGGGTTCGCGTCGACGGCAATGACCTGTTCGCCGTCATCTCCGTGACCCGCGCCGCGATTCGGCGCTGCGAGGCGGGGGAGGGCTCCACGCTCATCGAGGCGCTGACCTATCGCATGGGCGGCCACTCGACCAGCGACGATCCGAATCGCTATCGGGCAGCCGACGAGCTGAAACCTTGGGTGGATCGTGATCCCATCGAGCGTATTCGGCGCTACCTCGAGCACAACAACGCCTGGGACGACAACCGCGAAGAGGCGCTGCGTGAGGACGTGGACAAACGTTTCCGCGAGGCAGTCGCATCGGCGGAGCAGGCCGAGGCTCCGTCCCTGACTACGATGTTCGAAGACGTCTACAAGAAGATGCCTTGGCACCTACAAGAGCAGCGCGACGAGCTACTGGCCGGACCGCGGGCTCCGAAGGCTCACTGATCTCAGCTCGCCAGCTCCTGCTGGCCTCAAGTCTAACCGCGCTCCGCGCCCTGTCTGTCCGCTTCGGAGCCCGTCGCAAGAGAGTTCCACGTTCGCCGTGGCCTATCCACGGCACCGGCACGAGCCCAGCGACGACCCGAAGCGCCCCTCCTGGAGTCCTGCAAAAATGCCTCAAATGAACATGGTTCAAGCCATCAACGATGCCCTTCGGCTCGAGATGGCGCGCGACCCTCGCGTCGTCATCATGGGTGAAGACGTTGGAAAAGTTGGCGGCGTGTTTCGCGTCACCGCTGGGCTGTTCGATGAGTTCGGCGATGACCGTGTGATCGACACGCCGCTCAGCGAGGGCGGCATTATTGGCACCGCCGTTGGCATGGCGCTCTATGGCCTCGTGCCGATCCCCGAGATTCAGTTCTCCGACTTCATTTTTCCCGCCTACGACCAGATCGTCTCTGAGCTCGCGAAGTATCGGTATCGCTCCGGCGGAGAGTACCCCTGCAACATGGTGATCCGCACACCGGTCGGCGGTGGTATCCGTGGCGGGCACTACCATTCGCAGCACCCCGAGTCCCTGTTCATTCACGTCGCTGGGTTGAAGGTGGTGTGCCCCTCGAACCCCTACGACGCGAAGGGCCTGCTTCTGGCTTCGATTCGCGACCCTGACCCAGTGCTCTTCTTTGAGCCCAAGCGGGTCTATCGCGCCGCCAAGGGCGACGTTCCGGAGGGAGACTACACGGTCCCTCTGGGTAGCGCCGCGGTCACCCGTGAAGGTCGTCACGTCACGGTCCTGGCCTACGGAGCCATGCTGTACGAGTGCCTGGATGCTGCGGGCAAGGCGGCCGAACAGGGCGTCGACGTGGAGGTGATCGACTTGAGGACGCTGTGGCCGGTGGACATCGACACCATCGTCGCCAGCGTCAAGAAGACCGGACGCCTCGTTGTCGTGCATGAGGCACCAAAGACTGGCGGCTTCGCCGGAGAGCTGATTTCATTGGTGTGCGAGAAGGCCTTCTTCCACCTGGAGGCGCCGCCCGCGCGGGTCACGGGTTTTGACACCCCGTTCCCGTACACCCTGGAGATGGAGTACCTCCCGCTCTCCCATCGCATCCTGCCCGTCCTGCTCAACACCGCGAAGGCGTGAAGCACAAGGCTGAAACGAACCGCGTCGCCCAGCGATGCACCACACCGAGCTGCGGGTGAAGCCCGCCGGTCCCACCGACGAACCTCGCGCTGAGGCGCGCTAGAAACACTTCGAGGCGAAAATGGCGCTCTACGAGTTCAAGCTTCCTGACATTGGCGAAGGCGTAACCGAAGGGGAGATCGTCAACTGGCTGGTTGCCGTGGGCGATCAGGTGAAAGAAGACCAGGAGATGGTCGAGGTAATGACCGACAAGGCGACGGTCACCATCGGCTCTCCCAAAGCTGGCAAGATCACCGAGCTGCGCGGAGGAGTCGGCGATGTGGTCCCCGTCGGGGCCGTGCTCGTCGTTTACGACCTGGACGGGGCTGGGGGGGCTTCCCCCGCGGAAAAGCCCGCGCCGTCAACGGACACTGACGAGAAGAAGTCTGACGAAGGTCCGGTTGCATCCGCCGTGGGCGACATCAAGGAAACGCTGCCCGGGATGGGGGGCGGTCCGAAGGCCGCGCCGGCGCCGAGCGCCGCCCAGACCGCGCCGTCGGGCTACTACAACGAGCGACCTCTGGCTGCGCCAGCCACCCGCAAGGTCGCCCGGGAGAAGGGCATCGATCTGCGAAAGGTTCCCCCGACGGGACCAGCGGGTCGGGTCACCCGGGAGGACGTCGAACGCTTCACAGCGGGCGGAGGGGCTACCAGCGCGGCGCCTGCGGCCGCGCCCGCGGCATCGAGCGGCGCCGCCCCGGCCGCCGCGCGAGCGCCGATCTCCATTGCTCCCGTGGAGACCAACGATCCGAGTCTTGCTGACGAACGCGTTCCGCTGCGCGGCATCAGGAAGCGGATCTTCGAGAACATGGCGCGGTCCAAGCACACCGCCGCGCACTTCACCTACGTCGATGAAGTCGTTGCCGACGACCTGATCGCGCTCCGCAGCCGTCTGAAGCCGCTCGCGGAACAGGCTGGTGTGAAGCTCACCTACCTCCCGTTCATCGTGAAGGCGTGCGTCGCAGCGTTGAAGAAGCACCCGGCGCTGAACTGCGTGTTCGATGAGTCGACCAACGAGATGGTGCTCCGCAAAGTCTACGACATTGGCATCGCCGCGGCGACGGAGGCCGGCTTGATGGTTCCGGTGCTGCGGGGCGCCGATCGCCTCAGCATCCTGGAGGTCGCACGTGAGCTCGACCGGCTGGGCAACGACGCGCGCGCGGGGAAGCTCAAGCAAGAGGACTTTGGCGGTTCGTCGTTCACGATCACGAGCCTGGGGAAGGCGGGCGGCCTGTTTGCCACCCCGGTCATCAACTACCCCGAGGTTGCGATCCTGGGCGTCCACGAGATGAAGAAGAAGCCAGTGATCCGCGGGGAAGAGATCGTGATCGGCCACGAGATGTTGTTGAGCCTCTCGTTCGATCATCGCATCATCGATGGACACATTGGCGCGGCCTTCGCAGCGGACATCATCGCGCTCCTGCAGAACCCCGATCGGTTGATGCTGGAGATGGGCTGAGCAGCCAGTGCGGCTGAAGAGGGCGTGCGGCTGAAGGAGCCAGTGCGGCTGAAGGAGGCGTGCAGCTGAAGGAGGCGTGCAGCTGAAGGAGGCGTGCAGCTGAAGGGCGCGCGGCTGGACCGACTCCGCCGCTCCCTTCGTGTGCCTCGCCCACCGGCACCACACTTCGCCCGCCATCTCGCCCAAGCCGTATTCCAGAGGGGCGCGCACCGCGGTGTCCCAAAACGGCGCATCCTCGGGCAGTTCTAGGTCGAACGGCCGCGGTCACACGTATCATCCCCTCGAGCCGCCCGGTGCCGTCCAAACGTCCGTTCGGTGCAGGCGCGTCGACTAGCCGGGAGGAACGGGAGCGGCGGAAGCGTTGATTCTGGGCAATTCTGCTCGGAAACGCGCTCCCTCGCTGACTCATCAACCTCCACCCACCCAAGCCGCCGTGCCGAAGGGCTGGCGGGAGTGCGGCGCGTGGCGCGTGTTCGTGCAGGTTCTGCATGTGTTGAGCAACCCATGCGGTTGCTGAATCGCCGAAGGAATAGCTAGGTGCGAGGAGGTAAGGGCGCATCCTCCAAATCAGCGCCTTTCGCACTTGGAAGATGCCGCGAACCCCATTGGATTCGCGACCTTCCGTGATACGGTGTAGAGTTGTACCCGGAGGAGGATTCCGTTCGATGAAGCGCATCTTGAAGGCCGCAACCTTGGCTTCCGTGATTGCCCTGTCCCTCAATGCCGGGGCGCAGTCAGATGCCCCCACGCCCGAGGATATCAAGGCTGCAGGTAAGGCCTTCGATCAGGGTCGTAGGCACTACAAAGAGGGCGAGTTGGTCGAGGCCGCAGAGCAGTTCGAGGCAGCCGATCAGGCCGCACCGAGCGCTACCGCTCTCATGCTGGCGCTACGCGCCCGCAAAGAGGCTGGCCAGATGGATCGAGCGGCGACGCTCGCCCGTCTCGCGCTGGACAGGCACTCTGACGACGAGAAGCTGCGGAAATTGGCAGAGGAAACTCTCGCCGAGACCCAGGGAAAGTTTTTCGAGTTAACGGTCAACTGCGATGAGCCGTGTACGCTGGTCGTGGGGACGCGACTCGTACACGGCAAGGCGGCGAGCAAGCGCGTACTGTACCTCAAGGACGGAAAGTACGCGG
>JAUILJ010000289.1 GCA_030433055.1 Polyangia bacterium | reverse complement strand
GACCTGGTCGAGGCACAACCCGATCAAGCATCGCTGACGGCTCGATACGTCGAGCGTTGCCTGCACTTCATGCGAGAGCACCAGTCCGATCCGTTCTTC
The DNA here is from genome assembly GCA_030433055.1 of Polyangia bacterium. Classification (GTDB taxonomy): domain Bacteria; phylum Myxococcota_A; class Polyangia; order Polyangiales; family Polyangiaceae; genus JAHBVY01. Next base: position 8,533 of record JAUILJ010000289.1, on the reverse strand, counting down.
CTGTACCTCGCACACATGTACGTGCATCTCCCGATCTACGTCGAAGAGCGGTTCCATGAGCAGTCTCGCAACGGCCGCTATGGGGCTGCGGTCGCAAGCATCGACTGGGCGACCAAGGTGATCGTCGCGGAGCTGCAACGGCTGCCGAACGTGCACCTGCTGGGCCATCGAGACTATGCGCTGCTCCCGCAGTACGTGAAGGGCTTCGACATCAACGTCATCCCTTACCAGCTGAACGAGTACACGGAGTACGTCTTCCCTATCAAGTTCTTCGAGCTGCTTGCCACGGGGAAACCCTTGGTGATCTCTCGCTTGCCCTCGCTGGAGGACTACGCCGACTCTGTCTTGATCGCAGACGACGCCAGCGGCTTCGTGGAGCTGTGTGAACGAGCGCTGGCGGATCCAACGGCCAACGCCGATCAGCGGATCAAGCTGGCGTCAGAGAACGACTGGGACGCTCGCGTCGCCAGATTGATGGAGCACGTGGAGCGCAAGCTCGAGCAGATCGGCGCGACCTGAGCCGGGCGCGCAGCACCGGGCTCTCAATCGCGAGGGGACGAGGCCCGCTCGTGGCTGGGCTGCGCTCGTCCCTGGCTGCGCTCGTGGCTGGGCTGCGCTCGTCGCTGCGGGAAGGCTGGGTTCGCGATGGACGCTGCCACAGCCGCCTAGCCCAGTTGGCCGGCGCAGCTGACGTACTCCGCTATCCCGCGCTCGAGCTCGTGGTCCCTCAGGTACGGAGCGGGACCGAAGCGCAGCACGTCACCCCGGGAGTCGACGTAGATCCCGCGTTCGCGCAGCGCGCGGGTCGCAGCCGCTGCGTGGGGTGTGCGAAGCGCGACGAAGCCGCCTCGCGCCGCGGGTGCTTCGGGGGTGAGCAGCTGTTCGCCGAAGCCAGCGGCGCGTAGGCCACTCATCAACAGACCCGTCTGGTGCAGGCTGAGCTCTCGCAGCGCGGCGACGTCCAGGCCGTGTTCAGCGAAGAAGCGGATCACCCTCGCGGCGCGGTAGTGACTCACCGGATCGTAGGTGCTGCCAGCGAAGCGGTCAGCTGGAGTCTCTCCGTAGCCGACCCTCGAGCCGTCTCGGCCCTTGTCCAGGTTCGCGAAGTCGCTGAACCAGCCGGTGTAGACCGGGCGCAGCTCGCACGCTGATGGTACCCTGAGGAAACAGCAGCCTTCGCCCCACTGCGCGTACTTGTAGCCTCCAGCAGTGATGAAGGCGTGCGCGCCACCGAGCTCCGCCAAGCTCAGCGGCATCACACCAAAACCGTGGTAAGCGTCCACCAGCACTTCGCAATCGAGGGCCTTGGCCTGGGCGCCGAGCTCCTTCAATCCGGGGACTCGGGACGAGGTCTCGAACAGCACGCTCGACACCAGCACCGCGGCGGTGCGCTCGTCGAGGGCGCCGGAGATGCGGGCGCTCAGGCTGTCCAGCGGCGCAGCAGGGACTCGCACCACCTCGACCCCGGCCTCCGCCAGGCGGGTGAGCTGACGATGCATGCTGTGAAACTCCCCGCTCGTCGTGACGAGGCGAGGCCGCGCTTTGAGGTCGAGCGCGGATAGAAAGCGGGTGACCAGCTCGTGGGTGTTCTGACCCAGCGCGATCTCCGCGGGAGTTGCCCCCACGAGCTGCTCCGCGACGTAGCTCCGCAGCGCCGCGGCGCGCTCGAACGCGGGACCCCACTTGTCGTCGACCAGGCGCGCCGCGTCGTCGAAGGCTTCGAGCACACCCTCCCGGGCCACGTCCGGCCACGCCTGATGGGAGTGCCCCGTGAGCAGCACGCGCTCCGATGAGCCCAAGAACGCGCGGTAGTGAGGTCTGAGCTTTTCAGGGTCGAGCATGGCTGAGCGTCCAGTCAGGCCTTTCGCGACGCGGCGACCTTGCTCAGCGTCGCTTCCGCGAGGATGATGACAACCGGGGGCCAGGCGGAGTAGTACTGCACCAGGCCGAGCCCGGCGGGCAGCGCGTTCAAGTCCGAGGTGAAGGCGCGCCGGATGTCGACGATGGACGCCAGCGCGGCGCGCGCGTCCGGCCCGAGATCGATGTCGAACACAGTCTCGATCTGTCGGGCCCACTCCTGCCCGTCGCTGCGGCGATGTAGCTCCACCTCCGGGTGAGAGCCGCTCAATTCCGCAAGGAAAACTTCGACCAGGTCCGCCAGCGTGGAGGCGACCATGCCGATCACCACCACGGCCGTCTTCGGACGGCTCGCGGCCTGGGTCCACGCGGCGGTGGCCGGGGCCAGCTTCATCGAGGAGAACCCGGTGTGTCCCTCTTGCGCCGCGTCGTAGCCGAACAGGGCCAGCTGGCCCACGCTGAGCAGGCTTTGTACCTGAGCGGTGAGGGCGACGACGAGCTGCTGCTCGTGGGGCCCGAGCACTGCCAGGTGCTGCCTGAGGCGCTGGCCCGCTTCCGCGGAGGCCTTCTCGAGCGCGCTGACCTGCTTGGCTTCGATCTCGTCCATGACTCGAGGTTAGTCGATGCTGGGCGTCACGCCCATTTCCTTGAGCAGGTGATCAGCCTTGTCCACCGCGTCCATCAGCCACAACACGTAACGGATGTCCACGTGGATGCTGCGGGTGATCGCTGGCATGAACAGCCAATCGCTGGCCATCGCCTCGTAGTTGCCATCGAAAGCCAGGCCCACCAGCTCGCCCTTCTCGTTCAACGTCGGGGAACCGGAGTTGCCCCCCGAGATGTCCAAATCCGCGAGGAAGTCGACGGGTAGGTTACCCAGCGCTCTCGAGGCGTAGGGTCCGAATTTGCCCGCTTCGATTGCCTTGGCCAGGCGAGGCGGAGGATCGAACGGCTCCTTACCAGTGATCTTGACCTTCACTTGGTCCACGGTGGTGAACGGTTCGTAGACCGGCGCGCCGGGCTTGGGCGAGTAGCCGCGCACCGTGCCATAGGTGATGCGCAGGGTGCGATTTGCGTCGGGGGCGATGGGCGCGTTCTTGAATGCCTTCAGCGCGGCGAAGTACTTCGGCCCTATCAGCGCCCAGGCGCCGTCGTGGGCGTAGGTGCGCTGCTCTTTGGCCTCGAGGTCGCCACGCAACACCAGCGCGGCGCGAATCAGCGGATCTGGATCGCGCTTCAGCTGTGCGATGCTGGCCTTCTCCAGCAAGGCGACGCGCTTCTTCGCGTCGCCGAGCCGGGTCTTCTCGAATGCGGCGTCCACTTTCTGCTTGAGCTTGGCCTCGTCTAGCTTGCCTTTGCCGACGAAGTAGCCCACGAGCTTGGGCTGTTGGTCCTTCGGTAGCTTTGCCGCGCGGAGAAGTGCCTCATACAGCAGGCGCTGATCGAGCGACTTGCTGTAACGCTTGTCCAGGGACTCCATGGCCTGCTGCTTCTGCTTGAAGTCGCGCTCCTGGAAGCCGGGGTCGCGCTCGGCGTCGGGCTTGGGGCGCTCCTCGGCCATGTGGACGATCTCCTCGGCGGCTCCGAGCAAGGTGGGGAGCCGCGACAGTTCGAACAACGCGACGTCGGTTTCGCGGCTCTTCTCGCGCTCCGATTCGAGCTTCTGGATTCGCTCGAAGACGTCGCCCCACTTCGCCTTGCGGTCGGGGTCTGCGTCGATGAAAGCCTTCAGCGCTGCCTCGTCCTGCTGCTTGAGCTCGGCAGTGCCGCCCTGGGTCAAGCCTTCGAGCGCGCCCTTGGTGTAGGTGAGGACGTTGCCCAGACCGCGCACCCAGGGCGTCGCCTTGAGCGCGGCGTCGGGGTCGGCCTTCCCGATCTGTTCGAGCACGGGCAGGTAGTGTTCGCACAAGGCGATCCGCTTGGGGTAGTACCACTCCACGGCCTCCTGAACCTCGAACGCCGTCGCCAGGCGGTTCGTATTTGCGGGGAAACCCGTCACCATCACGAAGTCGCCCTTCTTCAGCGGCTGGGTCGGCAGCTTGAGGGTGTGCTTCGGGTGGTAGGGCACGTTGTCTTCGGAGTAGTCCGCAGGTTGACCGTCCTTACCGACGTACGCCCGATAGAAGCCGTAGTCTCCGGTGTGGCGCGGCCAGCGCCAGTTGTCGATCTCCCCCCCGAAATTCCCGATCCCGCGGTGTGGCGCGTAGACCAAGCGGACGTCTCTCAGCTCCAGGCGCTCGATCAGTTGATAGCGTGCGCCGCCGAAGAAGCTCGAGACCTGGCAACGCACGTTCTTGGTCTTGTCTTCGCAAGCCTTGACCAGCGCCTTCTCCCGGGACTCCAGCTCGAGGTAGCGCTTGGCCGGGTCCGGAATCTTCTCCAGACCTTCGCGCATCTTGTCGGTGACGTCCTGATAGCGCTGAGTGATGTACACGCGCGCCGCCGGCCCATTGGACCGCTCTGCGTCGCGTGTTTTCGCGAGGAAACCGTTGTTGACCAGATCGTCCTTCGGTGTCGAGCTGTACTGGAGCGCTCCTGTCACACAGTGGTGATTGGTGATGATCAGGCCATCGGGCGAGACGAACGACGCGGAGCAGCCTCCCAGGTACACGACTGCGCCCAGAGGAGCCTCGAACGGCTTGGTCAGCTGTTCGGGGCTCAGCTTGACGCCGAGCTTCTCGAAGGCCTGTTGATGCATCGGCTCCGACAGCTGCCCGGGGAGCCACATGCCGCCGGGGTTGACGAAGCCGGGCGGGCTCGGCGGCGGCTCCTGAACCTCTGGCTCAGGCGGAGTTGGGGCAGGTGGGGGGGAGGGGGGCGCCGCTGGCGAACACGCGGCGAAACCAGCGATCCAGGAGCAAACGAGAGCGGTCAGAATTGCGCGTCGCATGACTCGCCCCATACCAAAGATCGTCGCGCGCGCGGGAGCCGCGAGGCGTGCAGGAGCTAACGCCCTCAATCGGGCCAGCCGACTGGTTCGGTGCCAGCGCCCGTTAAAACTGGGCGGAGAGCGTTGATCGCAGCGTTTCCTGGCAGTTAGAGCCTGCACGGCGCCGGGAATGCTCGTGCCACTGCATGGTTCTGAGCTGAGCGTTCTCTTCACACGGCTAGAGCCCAAGGCGTAAGCCTCGAGCGTTTTCCATCGTCGGCCCGGGTTCGTTGTGACCGCGCCCCAATTCCATCGCCCCATCTGCACGGGATGTTGGTAGTCGTTTGGCCTCTCAAGGAGACATGACAAGTATGAAACGTGACTCGCGGCAGTCGCCGCCTCTCAAACGCCGCCGGCGTTCCAAGGCAGTGCTCGCACTGCTCGCTGGCGCAACGCTGGGTGCGGCAGGCCTGGCTGGGCCCGCTGTCTCGCCAGCTCAGGCGGCTGAGCCGTCCGCAGCCCACGCCGTCGACATCCCGGTTCAGAAGTACGAGCTGAAGAACGGCCTGACGGTGTTGATGAGCCCCGACCACAGCCTGCCGGTCGTGGCCGTCGAGGTCCGGTACCTGGTCGGCTCGTCATACGAAGTGCCAGGCAAGAGCGGCTTCGCCCACTTGTTCGAGCACCTGATGTTTCAAGGCTCCGAGCATTTCAACCACGAGTACTTCGCGCCCTTCGAGCCCATCGGGGGTGTGGTCAACGGCACCACGAACACCGATCGCACGAACTACTTCGAACGCGTCCCGAGCCAGTACCTGGAGCTGGCGCTGTGGATGGAGTCCGATCGCATGTTTGGTCTGCTCCCCGTGTTCGATCAAGCGAAGCTCGACAACCAGCGCGACGTCGTGAAGAACGAGCGCCGCCAGAGCTACGAGAATCAGCCCTACGGGATGTTCTGGTTTTACCTCTCGGAAGCGATGTACCCCAAGGGCCACCCGTATCGTCACCTGACGATCGGCTCCCACGACGACCTGACCCACGCGTCGCTCGACGACGTGAAGTCGTTCTTCAAGCAGTACTACAATCCGGCCAACGCCGTGCTGACGGTGGTCGGTGACTTCAAGCCCGACGACGCCAAGAAGCTGATCGAGAAGTACTTCGACCAAGCCTCGACGGGTAGCCGCTCGAAGCCAGTGAAGGCAGAGCCGGTGAAGCTCCAGGGCATCAAGCACCTGAAGTACACCGACGCCGTCGCCGCGCCGAAGGTCTACTTCGCCTGGCCGACTCCGGCGCTCTACGCCGACGGCGACGCTGCGCTGGATGTCCTCGCCAGCGTCTTGAGCGATGGCAAGACCAGTCGCCTCTACAAGCCCCTCGTCTTCGACCAGAAGATCGCGAAGGACGTGAACGCCTATCAGGCATCGAGTCAGCTGGGCTCGGTGTTCGTCGTGGAAGCCACGGCTGCAGACAAGAAGACCAGCGCCGACAAGCTGGGCAAGGCGGTGCTCGCCGCGCTGAAGCAGGCGCTCAGTAAGCCGCCGACCCAGGACGAGCTCGAGCGCTCGCTCAACGGCTGGAAGAAGAGCTTCTACGGCCGCATCCAGAGCGTGTTGAGCCGCGCTCAGCTGCTCAGCACCTACTATCACCTGACAGGAGATCCCGACTACGTGGGCAAGGATCTAGCGCGCTATACCGCCGTCGGCGCCAAGCAGGTCGAGGCCGCGGAGAAGTTCCTCGACCTCGAGAACTACGTGCGCATCGACATCTCTCCCGGGGCCAAGCCCGAGATCAGCGACAGCATGGGGGGTGGGTGAGATGACACGCAATCCACTGAACCGACTCAAGGCTCCGGGTTCATTCCCCGCTGCGAGCCTCTTCGCGTCTGCATGCCTACTCGCGGTCGCGTGCGGAAACACGCCGCCCGCCGAGACGCCCACACCGACGCCGTCTGCTCCTCCGTCAGTCGTCGAGGACGCACCGCCCGCGCTGGTGAACCGGGCCCAGCTCCCCGAGCCGGGGCCGGCGCCCGAGTGGGGACCGCCAGAGGTCACCGAGCTGCCCCTGAGCAATGGCGCCAAGCTCTGGTACCTGAAGAAGGGCAGCACGCCCCTGGTCAGTGTCCAGCTGGTGCTACCCAACGGCGCGTCGAGCGATCCGGTTGGCAAGGAGGGGCTCACCCAGTTCACCATCGACATGCTCGACGAGGGCGCAGGCAAGTTGAGCGCGCTAGCGCTCAGCGAGGAGCTGCAACGACTCGCCACCGACTACGGCGGGCGTGCCGCGACCGACAGCGTGGATCTCGGTATGAGCCTGCTGGCCTCCAACTTCGATGCCTCCATGAAAATCCTCGCGGATATAGTGATGCACCCGAAGTTCGGTTACCAGGACTTCTCCCGGCGCAAGGGCCAGCTGATCAGTCAGGCGACCGCTGACGAGAAGGATACGGGAACTGGGCGCATCAACGTCGCGCGCAGCGTGCTCTTCGGAAAGGGCTACGGCAGCTACTCTCCGGGCGGAGATCGAGTCAGCCTCAAGCGCATCTCCCTGAACGACATCAAGGCACAGCACAAGGCGCTGTTCGCGCCAGAGGGCGCGACCTTCATCGTCGTCGGCGGAATCGAGATCGAGGCGGTGAAGAAAGGCCTCGAGGAGGCGTTCAAAGACTGGAAGGGCGCGCCCAGCGCGAAGCCCCGCGCGCTCGAGGCGGACGGCAAGAGCGGCGGGGTGCACTTCGTGAATTACCCCGGGGCAACCCAGTCCGCGCTCGCCATCGCCGTGCGCGCTGAACCCAACGACACCAAGGACTACTTCCAGCAGGAGGTCTACAACTGGGTGCTCGGTGGGGCCTTCACCAGCCGTCTCAACCTGAACCTGCGGGAGGACAAGGGCTACACTTACGGCGCTCGGAGCAGCTTCGTGCGCTGGAATCAGACCGGCTTCCTGTGGCTTGCAGCCAAGGTGAAGAGCGAGACCACGCGCGCGAGCATCGACGAGATGCTCAAGGAAGTGGCGGGCCCCTGTGGCGCACGTCCGCTCTCGCAGAAGGAGCGTGACGAGGCGGTCAACGGCATGCTGCTCGGCTTCCCTGGGCAGTTCGAGACGGTGAGTGGCACGGCGATGCAGTTGGCTGAAGCTCGGTGGGAGGGACACGGCCCCGACTGGTTCAGCACCTACTTCGCGAGCCTGGACAAGGTAAACCTGTCCGGCGCCCAGGCGGTGGCCAAGCGCTACTGCGACCCGAAGCGCTACGTGGTCGTCGTCGCAGGTGATCTGGCGACGGTGGAGCCAACGCTGAAGGATCTGGGGCGCGAGCTCGTGACCTACGACGAGCTCGGCAACGTCAAGTCCAAGTAGCCGAGGCGCGAGGTGCGATTGAGGCCGCTGGGAGCAACCTCCCAGCGGCTCTCGCATTCTCTGCTACTTGAAGCGCAGGCCCACGCCCCCCGCCGGGTGCTCTTGATGCATGAACTCTTCGGCGGCGGACTCGCCCAGGAGCTCCGCGCGGAAGAATGCGGTTACATAGCTCTGGGCGATCGCGATGCCTTGGGGCACCGGAATGTACTGGAAGTCTTCTCCCTGATGACCCTGGGAGTGGCGCGTTCCCATGCCACAGCCGGGAGTGAAGCCGTCGATGCCACAGAGATCGGAGACTGACCAGTGCCCGGCGTCGTAGACCTCGACCTCCAGGGCGGGCACCGTCAGCTTGTCGTAGTTCGTGCGGATGACTGAGTTGCCAATCTCCTGCACGCTGTTGTCTTCTTGGGCGATCAGGAGCGCCGTCGGGACCTTCAGCTTCGTCATGTCCAC
>JAUILJ010000288.1 GCA_030433055.1 Polyangia bacterium | reverse complement strand
CTCACGAGTTTGCTGGTGGGCAGCGACTCCCGATACAGAGCCGGCGGCAGCGGCAGCAACGGCGCGTCCAGCGCACCTCGGGAGAAGCCCAGCTCCCAGCTGATGTCCCCTGCAAGTCCAGTCAGCGAGCCGCTGGTGCCCGCGCCATCCAGGGAGCAACGTCCCAGCGCGATGCGTGGTCCCTCGCGGAAGGCTTGCGCTATCTCACGCGGTTGGAGGGTCCACGCCCGCTTGCTGGCGCGGGGCGCTTGCCCCCGAACGAACGTCACCGCCCAGGCCTCCGCGAGCACATCCGGCGCGCGCGGGCGCCGAGCAGCCGTGAGCTTGAGCCACAGCGCGCGTCGGCCGTCGGGCGAGTTTAGCTTGGCGAAATAGCTCTCCACCAGCGGGCCTCGGTGTGCAACGCAGCGAGGCGCCGTGATAGATTTCCGCACGGCTTCTTCTGTCAGTGGTGTGCGCCTCACTCAGCGTCACCGGTCGCCAGCTCTGCCAGGGCGTCCGTGACCGTTGCCCCCTCGACGGAGTTGCTCGCGCGCAGCTGCTCCAGGATCGGCCTCGCTTCCACCAAGCGCGCCCTCCCGGCGGCGACCACGGCATGAGTCCGTGTATCCCGACTCCAGGAGCGCAGGCCCCTGAGCAGCCGTTCCTTGGCCCGGGGATCTCCCAGGAGCGCCAGCCCCACCCGCGCCTGCCACACCGCAGGTCCACCGAATAGACCGAAGGCGCGACGCTCGAGGCCGGGTCGCGCAGCCTCGAGGCGCTTCCTCCCCGCGAGATCCACGGCGGCGATTTCATCTTCCGCCGACAGCTTGAGGTTGAAGCCGTTCAGCGCCGCGACCAGCACTCGCTCCGCTGACTGCTCTCCACGCTTCATCAGCCAGATCGCTGCGGCCAACCGTACGTGGGTGTCGTCGTCCTTCAACGCGCGCTCCGCGCGAAGCGCGATCTGATGCGGGAGCGCCCCTTCCTCATAGCGCTCCTCACACAGCCGCAACGCGATGTAACGGATCTGCGGATCGTCGTCGGTGAGGCAACGCACCAGAGGCACGTCGTCGTCAGGCGCCACGCGCGCCAGGGCGATCACCGCCTGATAGCGCAGCTCCGGAGAGTCGCTCGAGAAGGCCCGCCGCAGCTCTTTAGCGACCTTCGCGTCGCCGGGCTGCGCGACCTCACCGAGCGCTACCAGCGCCATCTGACGGACCCGCTGGTTTGAGTCGCTGGCCGCCTCCAGCAGCGCCGCACATGCGCTCTCCGCCTTCGCGTCGCCGAGCGCCAGCGCCGACTCACCGCGTACCGCAGCCACCTTGTCCGCGAGGCCGTCGATCAACGCCTGGGTGCTCGTCTTCCGCTCTTCCGGATCGTCAGAGGCGGCGTAGCGCGCGAGTTCACGGGTCGCCTCGATGCGCACCAAATCGCGGCTCGCGCTGCGGGCGTCGCGTACAGCGGCGTTGAGCGTCCGGGGCAGCGGGCGGAATCCAAGCACGGCCAGACGTTAGCCGACGGTCGTCCGGGGGCAAGCACGGCTGGCTGCCTTTTCTGGAGTTGCCAAAGCCACCTGCGGCTTCCAAAGTCCCGGCGTGCACGCGCCGCCCTCCGAGCGCACCCCTCACCCCCGCCCCTCTGACGCAGTCCTCGACGGCTACGTTCGCGCGAGCCTGTGGAAGGCGCTGATCGCTCTCGTGGTCTTCGTGGGAGCCATCGGGCTCGCCAGCGTGCTGTTCCGAGAGCAGCTCAGCGCCGTGGCACACCTGCTCCACCAGAAGCTGGGCGTCGCGGGGCTGTGCTTGATTGTGTTCGTCTGCGACTCGCTGACGGCCCCGCTGCCACCCGACGTGGTGCTGGTGATCGTCGCCAAGAGCGACCTTCGGGCTCACGCATGGAGCCTGGTGCTGCTGTTCGGTCTGGTCAGCACCGTGGCGGGCAACTGCGGCTACTGGCTCGGGACACAGCTCACTCGATGGCCGCGCATCGCCCGCTGGCTGGTGCGCGCCGGTGCCAGGCCTCGAGCGCTGGTGGAGCGCTACGGCAGGAGCGCCGTAGCCCTGGCGGCCCTCACCCCCATCCCGTTCTCCATCACCTGTATCGTGGCAGGCCTGCTCGGCATGCCGCACCGGCGCTTCTGGCCCGTGACGTTGCTGCGCTTTCCGCGCTTTCTGCTCTACTTCGCGCTCATCTACTGGTTCTAGCGCGGCGCTAGAGCCCCTGATTGATGCGCCGACGGAGACCCTCGCTCGCGAGCTGCAACGACCCGCTGACGCACAGCACGGTCACCGCGCCCACTGCGAGTACGTGGGGGGCGCGCAACATGCCGAGGGTGCCTTGTTCCAGCAGGCTGCCGAGGCTCACCCCGTCAGGCGGCCCGAGGCCGACGAAGCCGAGCGCGGTCTCCCCGATCACGACGCCGGCCGCGGCTGTGCCAAGCTGCACAGCGACTGGCCCCAGCAAGTTGGGCACCACGTGCCTAAATGCCACACGGAAACTTGAAGAGCCGAGAGCGCGCGCGGCCTCGACGAACTGGGACTCGCGCAGGCTACGTGTCTGAGCCAGCGCGAGGCGGGCAAATGGCGCCCAGGCGGAGATGCAGAACACCAACCCGATGTGCATGCGTGACGGCACCCTCACCGCCGAGAGCACGGCGAGCGCGAGCAGGAACGTAGGAAAGGACTGCACCAGGTCGCACGCGCGCAGCGCCCAGCGCTCCACCGCCCCGCCACGCAACCCGGCGGTCGCGCCGAGCCCAGTGCCGACCACAAAGCCGAAACAAGCGACCAAAGTCGCCAGCACGAGCGCCCGGAACGTCGCGTGTGCTGCAAGGAGCCCGAGGTCCACCCCCGCGTCTCCGAATCCGAGCCAGTGCCCCGCATCTGGCGCGCCCCAGCTATGTTCCAGGTGAAGGCGCGCGGGATCACCGCTCGCGCTGAACACGACCGCGCTCACCACCACCACGAGCACTCCGAGGGGAAGGAGCTCCAGTGACCGCCGCCGCTTCATGTTCTTCCTCGGGGATCTACGGCGGCCTGGAGCAAGCCCGCGCCCGCCTGGGCCACCACGAACAACAAACCGGCGGCTACGACGGAAGCCTCGAGCACTGGGATGTCCCGTGCGGCGTATGCGTTGAGCATCAAGCTCCCGAGCCCTGGTCGCTCGAACAGTCGCTCCAGGACCACCGCCCCGCCGAGCAAGGCGCCGAGCTGGGCGGCAACCACCACGGAGATCGGCGTCGAGGCCACCGGCAACGCGTGCACCACCCACACCCTCCAAGGCGACGCGCCCTTTGCCTGGGCGACGTCCAGGTACTTGGCGCGCGCTTGGTCGAGCAGCGCCGCGCGCCCGATACGGGCGACCTGCGCAGCCAGCGGCAGCGCCAGCAGACCGCTGGCGAAGAGCAGACCGGAAGCCCCACTGCCGGGATCTCCCGGCAGCGGCACCCAGCGCAGCCGCACGGCGAGGACGAAGGTGGCGAGGGGAGCGAAGGCCAGCAGTGGCGTCGCGGCGACCATGAGGACGATGCGATGGACCCAGTGTCGCCCGTTGCCGAGCCAGGGGCCCACGCTGAGCAGCGCTGCGGCGGTACCCAGGAGACTACCCATGCCCACGGCGCAACCAGCCAGTGCGGCGGTGGGCCCGAGCGCGCGCCCAACTTCCCCGAACGCGGAGACCCCCGGACGGCTCAGGGAATCGCCCAAGTCGAAGCGGATCAGCCCCCAAACGAACCCCACGTACTGACGCCAGAGCGGCAGGTCGAGGCCCAGCTTGCCGCGAAGCAACGCGCGATCTGCTTCGCTCGCGGTATCCCCAAGGATCAATGCTGCGGGGTCGCCCGGCAGCAGGCGGAGCGCCAAGAAAACGAGCGAGGCCAGCACGAGCAGCACCCCGATAGCTCCCAGCGCGCGGCTGAGCGCCGCGCCGAGTACGCGCAGGATGGTCCAGAGCGAACTCTGTCTCCCGGGTAGATTCCCCGAGGAAATATCTTGAGCAGGCTGCTGCTCAGGGCTCTGGGGGTCGGGCGCGCCACCCGCGTGCGGGTTCGCGCCTTCGACCGTCATGCGCCGCCGGAGGCTCCTCCAGCGGGGGCGCCTGCGCTGGACGTGCCACCGGTTCCCGCGGTCGAGCTGCCGCCGGTGCCGCCGGCAGCGGACCCGCCGCTCCCACCAGCAGACGTTCCGCCGGCAGAAGTGCCGCCTGCGCCACCAGCCGTAGCTCCGGCAGCGCCACCGCCACCACCAGCTGACATCCCGCCGCTGCCCCCAGTCGCTCCGCCGGACCCGCCGATCGAAGCGTCGGGTACGTAGGTTCCAGCGTCTTGCAGCGGCTCAGGCGGCGTGCCGCCCTTCTCGCCGCTGCACACCGGAGGGGTGCCGGCATCCGGCTCAGCCACGGATTGATTCGCCAGGCACACCTTGGCTGTGGTCATGCCGTACTCGATCACCACCGCGCCGTACGGGTTGCCTGCTTTGCCCACTTCAACGCACCCGTAGCCCGAGCGGCAGTCGCCGTCGCCTGAGCAAGGTGCCATGCAAAATGGCCGCTGAAAGCGGTCGTTGTCGGCCTGACAGAACGCTCCGGATCCCGCGTTGTGAAACGACACACACAGGGAGTCATCCGGGCAGGTGTCGGGCTCGCAGTTGAAGATGGTGCAGTAGCCGCCGGGTTGGCTGGTGTCGCACAATCGATCGCCTACGGAGGAGCAATCGGTGGAGACGACGCAGTCATCCCCGATGTCGGGTGAGCATGCGGCGCCGAGTAGCGCCACGATCAAGCTCCAGGTGCGAACACGTGTCATGGGGCGCCGTCTTCTAGCTGGATCTTCCTGAAGCGCCCATGCTTTCCGTGGCTTTTTTCTTGCTCTGGCTGGACCAACACCGGACCTCACCCCCAACCCCGCGCTGGGCGACCCTCGAGTTCGAGCAATGCACGCTCGGGTGGACGCTGTCGACTCACGTTCTACACTCGCTGGCAGGGGCTCCGAGAGGAGCGCGAATCGGACCCAATCACCAGCCAGGCCGCGACGGATCGCCACCACGGAACGAGTTGACAGTATCCTTTGCGGTCCATAGAACTACGCGGCGCCAGGCCCACGTGCGCGACGCTTGCACTGCGAGCCCCCGCGCTAGAGGCTGCGGCGACAACTATCTCGAAAGCAATCCATGGCAACTTACATCACCGAAGACTGCATCAACTGCGGCGCCTGCGAGCCGGAGTGCCCGAACGAAGCCATCTCCGAAGGCGACGAGATCTACGTCATCGACCCGGAGCTGTGCACGGAGTGCGTGGGCTTCTACGATCACGAAGCGTGTCAGGCCGTCTGCCCGGTGGAGTGCTGCCTACCCGACCCGAACCGTCGCGAGGACGAGGGCGACCTGGCGCAGCGAGCCGTGAAGCTCCACCCCGAAGACGGAGAGCTGAAAGATCGCGTTGGATCCGGCGATTTCCCGTCGCGGTTCCGCAAAACCGGCTGAGTTACCCCCACTGAATAGGACTGGCGCGGTGTCGTCCGGCTCACGCCGCTGACGGCCGCGCCGTTCAAGGGGGAGAATGACCTATCGGCCGCGTCCTCCGTGCCTTGGATGGCCGGAGCAGTGGAACTTCGAAGGAGGCTACGCCTGGCTCACACCTGCCAGTAGCGCATTCGTGTCCCAGTCGACGGCGGAAGTCGCAACCGACGCGCTGGTGCATGGCATCCAGGACGCAGCCAGGCCTGCCGTCCAGTCCCCTTCCCGGGACTTTCTGAGCACTTGGAGGCGTGATCCTCGAGTCCTGTCGCAAGGGATCTGAGCGCCGCCTCCAGCCCGTTCGCAGGGCGCCCTCGCGGATCTCCCGAGATTGGAAAACACGTCGGATTTGCAGAACAATCCTGGCGTCTGGGAGAGACCGTACTAACCTGATCGACGTGCGTGCGTTGTCCCTGCATCAGCTCAAGCTGCTCGCTCTGGCTGCCGTTGCGTATTCCGCAGCGGCCTGCTCTGCGTCGGTTGGCAGTGACACGGGTGAGTCCAGCGAAGACGTGGGCGTGACTCGAGGGCTCGTGCGCATCGAGCGCAGCACCACCCTCGAGCCCGATGGTGCCCGTGCTTACGCCCTGGCGCGCTTCGCCAACGTGTCCAGCGCCAACCCGGATCGGGTCTTGGAGTTACTGCAGCTGACCGACGCGCTGCCCGATGTCGGCCAGTGCTACGAGGCGGACGCGGAGAGCCAACCCGCGCTGTCGGGGCTCGGGCGGGTCGAACTCTTGGAGGCAGGCGACGTGACAATCGCCGCCGCAGATCGAGCGACGTTGCTGGCCCCGCGTGCTTTCCCTACGGTAAAGGACCTGGTGTCTGGCGTGGTGTACTCCACCCGTGACCAGGCAGCAGATCCCCTCCCCGCTGCAGCGAGCTATCGCGTGACCTCTTCGGGCTCCGCGCTGCTGCCCCCGCTGGACATCACAGCGGATGCACCGCTCTCCCCCAGCGGAGTGCGCATGGATGGTCTCAGCCTGGTGGAAGCCGGCGCCGTGGATCTCAACCGGTCGGTGCAAGTCGCCTGGGAGCCTGGAGATGATCTGGATCCTGAGTACCGCGATCTGATCGTGTTCGAGTTGACCGATGGTGTGTCGACCCTGCTGTGTGGTTTCGACGACCTAGCGGGACACGGAACGGTGCCCCAGAGCGTGCTTCAGAACTCGACGCTGGCCCTGCAGGACGGCCGCAGCAGCGACGCGAGCGTCGCGCTACATCGAGTGCGCAGCGTCGGGTTCACGTCGGACGGCTTGGACGAAGGCGAGATCCGCTTCGATTTCGAAGTCCGCACTCGGCTGCGCGTGATCCGCGCCAGCAACGAGTAGGCTGCTAGCGCTGCGACGGGCGCACCCCTCCGACGTTCGCGAGCGTTGAGGGTGGGCGGGGTTCAGAGTGGGCAGGGTTCAGGTGTGCTGAGTCGCCGGTGTCTTCGCCGAGGACTTCACGCCAGCGGCTGGCGGCTTTGCCTCCGCGTCCTGCTTCGCGGGTTCTGCCGGCGCGCTGCTGGGTGACTTGGCTTTGTCATTGGGCTGCACTGCAGATCCCCGCGGAATTATGCGATAGGTCAAGCTTCGCCGATGCCCACGGCGTAGGTACTGCACCTCGAGGCGGTCCTCCTGCTTCAGCCCCTGAAACACCTCGAACGCCTGGTTCCGATCGTCCGGGAAATGGAACGCCTCCGGCTGAAAGCCCAACTCAACGGTCATTTTAAAAATGCCATGCCACCGGATGTGGATTGAATAGTTTTGCCATATTAACCTACCAAATATCCACATCCCAGATTGATTGGTTAAGAGTGTTTTCATTGTCTAAATAAAAAAAATGGTAATACTTGATTTTATTAGCTTTTTTAACTATGTTTGAAAAGACTAAATAATCTTGCCCTTTTACTTCTTATCTTAGAGTAATTAAAAAGCTTACCGTTAATCTTCTAAACAACAAAACAGTCTAAAAGTATCACAATAAATACATCTGTATTTATAATGTTGACTGAGTTGTATTGCTCATTACCAAAGCTAAATTTGAGTTTTACTTTAGGTTCCTTTTATGCTGAGGTTTAAAATTTCAGTGACTCTTTATAGTGAGATTTTATCTGGCTTAGAGGTTAGAATTGTATGGTTAAAATTCATCATTCCGGGTAAAATCAAATAAGAAAAATATTCAACAATATTACCTCATAAAATAACCCAAGCGTGTAGTTAAAACCTAAAACAAATAAACATGATTACCTCAAAAAACTCCCTAGCCATCCTGGATGGCCTGAAATTTTATTGTCTACTTTTTAGTTTAATTTCCTTTTCTGTTTTCACCAATGCTCAATCTACTCCCTGCAATTGCGGCCAAAGATGGACTGGTGGAGGTACCTGGAATCCAGACGGTTCCATCAATGATGCTCCCAATGCTCCCTCCCCCAACGGAATTATTAGATGCGGTGCTTCTGCTGAAACCCAGGCTCAGATTGCTCCGGGAACTTGTACTTATGATCCTGGACAGTTTTTAATTGATGTTTCCGGCGGTGGATGCCATGACCCAAGTACCGGAAATTTAGTATTCCCTATTAATCCAACTGCCGGGCAACCAGTTATTTGGTTAAACTTTGATGTCAGAGCAAATGCCGGGACCTTTCAAATTCAAATAAATGATAACAGTGGGGATAATATTGCCTGGGCGCTTTATTACTCCAACTTTCCATCCAACTCAACTTCCGGTCCTGCAAATTTATCCGGAGATTGTTCTTCGCTTTCTTATGCTACCTGCGGGGTTGAAAGTTCCAGCACCTGGAACACGCTTCCTGTCCCTAACTTTTCCAGTACCACTAATTATTACTTGGCGATCTGGGATCAAGATGCCGATGGAAATCTACAAATTAACAATTTCAAAGCTCGATTTGGTTGTGGAGGTGCTGATGTCTTAATATGTAATCTTCAGGTAGAACCCCAAACAACTACTTGCAATAATGATGGAACTTATACTGTAAATATTCCTATCAATGGGGTGAACGGGGAATACTATGCTTACGATGCCAATGCTCAGGGAGGTGGGCTCTCCAGCCCTATTTGCCTGACCAACTCTGGAGCAGGCTCTCCCGTAATCAGTGGGACGCTTTCCTTAACATACTTACAAAGCACCCCTAACTATTTTAT